>CBHWBX010000449.1:0-3745 GCA_966111935.1 uncultured Gemmatimonadaceae bacterium | reverse complement strand
CGGGGGCGCGGGGTCATCTTCGACTCGATGCCCGGCCGCGTCTGATGCTGTTGCTTGAACGGCGGCTTGGGTCTGCGCGCGGTCTTCTTCTTCGTCGTCGATGGCATGCGTCGGTCCGTCGCACCTGGCTGAATGGGCTCCGGAGTGCGCGCAAAAACGATTCCATGGCGGTGGGCTATATTGACGGCCATGTCGTTGAGCATTCGTCTTCTCGGAACTTCGGCGTCGCGACCGACGGTCGAACGCAACGTGTCGTCGCTCGCCATTCATCGCGAAGGCGAGACGCTGATGTTCGATTGTGGTGAGGGTACGCAACGACAGATGATGCGTTACGGCATCTCGTTCGCGCTCGAGGACATCTTCTTCACGCACATGCACGCCGACCATCTGCTCGGGGTGATCGGCTTGATCCGGACGATGGCGCTCCAGGGGCGCACCGAGCGCCTGCGGCGGTGGGGCCCGCGCGGCACTTCGCGCGTTCTGAAGCGCGCCGAAAGCTTCGGCTTCGAGCGGGCGACCTTTCCAGTGGAGATCCTCGAGCTGAGTCCCGAGGAGCCGGTGAAGCGGAACGGCTATGCGATCGTGCCCTTCCCCGTCGATCACCGCGGCTCGGCGTCGCTCGGCTACGCGCTCGTCGAGGAGGAACGGAAGGGGCGCTTCAATCCCGAGCTCGCGCGCGAGCTCGGGATCCCCGAGGGACCGCTGTGGGGCCAGATCCACCGCGGCCTCGCCGTGACGCTCGACGACGGCCGGGTGATCGAGCCGAAGGTGCTCGTCGGCGAGAAGCGTCCGGGGCGTACGGTGGTGATCACCGGCGATACCCGTCCCTGCGCCGCGACGATCGAAGCCTCACGCAACGCCGACCTGCTGATTCACGAATCGACCTTCGGCGACGAAGAAGCCGAGCGCGCGGTCGAAACAGGCCACTCGACGGCCCGCGAAGCCGCCAACGTCGCCCGCCAGGCCGGCGTTCGCCGACTGATCCTCACCCACTTCTCGGCGCGCTACTCGCGCGATGCCTCGGAGCTGGATCGGGAGGCGCGGAGTGTGTTTGCGGAGACGGTGGTGGGGAAGGATGGAATGGAAATAGAAGTTCCGTTTCGGGTCTGATTTCGGCCAGGGATCGGGGATCGGAGATCGGGGATCGAGAAAACGGCACGCCGAACTGAGTTCGATGTGCCGTTTTGGTTTTCGATTCTCGATCCCCGATCCCCGATCCCCGATCCATGATCCCCGATCAGCCGTTCGACGCCTGCCTCGGCATCAGCGGATCCGGCCGCGAGATCTTCATCGCGCGGCGGTAGAGGCGCGCGATCTCGTCGTCGCGCAGGGAGTCGATGATCTTGGACTTGCTGAGACGCGAGGTGACGCTGCGAGCCTCGGGGCCATTGCTGATGAACCAGGCGTATTTATCGAGGCGGCCGTTCGCGGCACCGGGGTGACGGAAGATCACCATCGCGTTGCTCGACCCGGGAAGGTCGACGTCGATGACCCAGTTGATGCCGTCGGGAGATTGCCAGACACGCATATGTCGAAGTGAGATCTCGTGAGTGATTGCAAACCGTTGCGGCGGCGTTGCCGCGCTCAGGATTCGGCGAGGGCCGGAGCGAGTGGCTGGCGTCCGGCGTACCCGGCATCGACTTCGTGCCAGAACTGGACCTCGGGCTCACCAAGTCGCCAACAGAGCAGCACTGTGCGGCCGCCCATCTCGCTCGGGTAATCTACCAGGCCGAGTCGGCGATCCTTGAGCTGGATGCCGAGCTGCTCGAGCTCGCGCTGGTAGCCGTCGAGCTCCCGCGCGAGGGCCAGGGCCTGGCGCTCCAGCTCTTCGGCGCGGTCGCGCGGATCGTCCGGTCGTGCCGTGGAGGCAACGAGGTCGAGCTCGAGGATGGTCTCCCGCCAACGACGATGCTGTTGCACCACGTCCTCGACGATTTTCCGGACCAGCGGGAGCGTTCGGTTGGCCTGCTCGACCGTGAAGAGCTGCATGCAATAAAGTTACGACGGGAGGACGGCGTTTGTTGAGGGGTCAGCCGTCGGCTTTGTTCCGATCTTCGGCTTCCCGCTCCTCGAGACGGCGACGGCGACGCTCCTTCGCGGCCTCGAAGCGCCGGATCTCGTCTTCCGTCTCCGGCGTCAGGGCCGGGACGTCGATCGGACGTCCGTTGCGATCGACGGCGACGAAGGTGAGGTAGCAGGAGTTGGTGTGCCGACGACGCCCGCTGATCAGCTCTTCCGCCTCAACGCGGACGCCGACCTCCATCGACGACCGTCCGGCGTAGTTGACGCTCGCCTTCATGACGACCAGATCGCCGGGGTGAATCGGCTCGCGAAAATCCACGCGATCGATCGACGCGGTGACGACGCTCGCGCGGCTGTGCCGAAAGGCGGCGATCGCCGCGGCCTTGTCCATCATCGAGAGTATGACGCCGCCGAACACGTGCCCCATGTTGTTGGCGTGCTCCGGCATCATTAGCTCGGACGTCTCGTGCTGACTTTCGCGAACGGATTTCGAAGGGCGCATAAGCGGCGAGGACGGTAGTGCGCGTCGCGCCGGATGCGCGACGCAGGAAATGTCGTGGGTCGAGCGAAGCGACACGCGACGCCTCATCGTACGCCGCGGCGGCGTTGAATGCACGGCGCAGCGCCACACGCTCGCTGTCGGCCAGGGGCGGCGCGTCGAGCCAGATCACCTGGCGCAACGGACCGAGCACGGTGGTGACCGGCCACTCTCGACGGGCGCTGTCGGCGAGACTGAGCCGCGCGATCTCCCCCGAGGTGTCGTAGCGCGCGAGGACGCTCACCCGCCCGCGCGTCCACCGATCGTCGCCTTCGGCGGTCGCCTGCGGCAGCGTTGCCGAGACACCCTGCCACCAACCGACGGGCGCAACCGGCACCGGATCGAGCTCGAGAACATTGCCGGCGGGTCCCTGTCCGCGGCCGGGCACGTCGAACTCAACCGCCGGCTTTCCGTCGAGGTCGACGAGGCTGAAGCTGCGCTCGTCGAACTGGAGCCGCAGTAGCGCGTCGATCCCTCGGCGGTCGTCGCCGGTCGTGCCGTTGCGCTGCGCGACGATCGAGTCGCGCGTCGATTCGTACGTCCTGCGCCCCGCCGCGGCGAGCGCGTGCGCTTCGGTCGCACCGAAGAGGTCGCCAACCGAGGCCGCGATGCCGCTGCGCAGATCGACGACGGCGCGACGCGTGGTGTGCCAGGGACGGCTGCCGGGCAGATCGACGTCGACGTGATACTCGTAGCTCACGTACGGGCCATACACGCCGAGGACGCTGATGTCGGCCGTCGCGGTGGTGCTGGGATTCGCTTCGCCCTCGTCGTCGGGGCCGAGCGGCTCCTCATCCGGATGAGACTTTGCGTAGGCCGAGGCGATCCGCGTGACGGTGGTATCGGCGAACAGGACGAGGCTGTCACCCGTCGCGATGTCGCGGCGATACAGGCGCTGCCCCATGAGCAGCGCGTCGTCATACGAGAAGTCGTCGTCGGCGGTGTAGAGCTCGTAGAACTTGCCGCCGTAGCGCGCGAGCATGATCGGCGCGCCGCGGACGTGCAGCTCGCCACCGGTCGATGCGACCCAATAGGTCGAGTCGGCGCTGCCGAGGAGAAATTCAGTTCCCGGCGGGCCGCCGGCAGACGGCGTCGGCCCGGCGCAGGCGGCCGCGGCGCAGAAAGCGGCGAGAAGGAAGCGGCGCATCGATGACGGGAATATATGCGGGGGGATCGGGACTCGGG
>CBHWBX010000448.1:0-3745 GCA_966111935.1 uncultured Gemmatimonadaceae bacterium | reverse complement strand
CTTTCTCCCGAGGCCAGGCGGGCGGGTGCAGGGGAAGCTCGACGATCTGGCGCTCTGGCCGGAGCTCGGCGTCGTCGGCGGACGCGAGCCGCGCTACGCGATCGCACGCAAGTTCGCGCCGGACATCGCCGAGACGAAGCTCGTCGGCATCGAGGTCAACGTCGGACGCACGGGAACGATCAACCCGTTCGCGATGCTCGATCCGGTGGAGATCGGCGGAGCGATGGTGAAGCTGGCGACGTTGCACAACTTCGATCTCATCGCGCGCAAGGATCTGCGCGTCGGCGACATCGTGCAGGTGAAGCGCGCCGGCGAGGTGATCCCGCAGATCATCGGGCCCGTCCCCGACAAGCGCGACGGGTCGCAGCAGCCGTACGTGCCGCCGGACTTCTGTCCGTCGTGCAAGACGGCGCTCGTGAGCGGCGCCGAGCTCGGGATGAAGTACTGCCCGAACTTCGAATGCCCGGGGCGGCGCCTCGAGAGTCTGGTGCACTTCGCGTCGCGCGGGGCGATGGACATCCGCGGCCTCTCGTACGCGCGCATCACTCAGCTCGTCGACGCCGGGATGGTCCAAGACGCGGGCGATGTGTACGCGCTGACGGCGGACCAGCTCGTGACGCTCGAGCGATTCGCCGCGAAGAGCGCCGAGCAGCTCGTCGACGCGATCGCGGCGTCGAAGGAGCAGCCGCTGTCGCGGCTGTTGTTCGGGCTCGGCATCGCGAACATCGGCGAGATCGCGGCCAAGCAGATCGCGCGGCACTTCGGGACGATGGATGCGATCATGCGCGCATCGGTCGACGACGTGCTGGCGGTGCACGGCATCGGCGAGATCCTCGCCGAGTCGCTGGTCTCCTGGTTCGCCGATCCGAAGGCGCAGAAGCTGATCGAGAAGCTGCGCGGGCATGGGCTGACGTTCACCGAGCCGCAGAGCCAGAGTGGTGACGCGCTGAAGGGGCTGACCGTCGTGATCACGGGAACGCTGCCGACCCTCTCGCGCGAGCAGGCGGGCGCGCTCGTCGAGGCGAACGGCGGGCGGGTGTCGAGCAGCGTCTCGAAGAAGACGAGCTTCGTCGTCGTCGGCGACGAGGCGGGCAGCAAATTAGAGAAAGCTAAACAGCTCGGCGTCGAGACGATCGACGAGGCCGAGCTGCTGCGGCGCGTGGGCGCCTAACATCGGAGACGCGATGCCCCAGTCCATCGACCTGCCGGACAACTCGCTCGTCGCGCTGACGCGCCCGGGACTGCTGGCGCTGCGCGCGGCACTGTTCCGCGACCTCGGGCCGAACGCCGCGGCGTTGCTCCAGGAAGCCGGCTATGCCGGCGGCCCGGCGCTGTACGACGCGTTCACCCGCTGGCTCGCCGAGAACGGCCACGGCGCCCCGGAGACGCTCGCCGCGACGGAGTTCGGCCTGCGCGCCGGCGAGTTCCTGCGCGAGATCGGCTGGGGCGCGATCGAGCTCGGGACGCTCGATACCGCGGCGACGATCGACGCGCCGGAGTGGGCCGAGTCGGATCCGTCGTATCCGCTCGACTTCCCCGGCTGCTACTACACGGCCGGCCTGTTCGCCGACTTCTTCGGACGCCTCGCGGGCGAGCCGGTCGCGGTGATGGAAGTCGAATGCCGCTCGATGGGCGCCCCGCGCTGCCGGTGGCTCGTCGGCAGTGGGGAGATGATGCAGCACGTCTATGACCAGATGGGTCAGGGCGTGCCGTATGATGCGGCTCTCGCTAGTTCCTGAGAGAAGCGGAACAGCTTTCAACGCAGAGGACGCAGAGACGCAGAGGGCCGCAGAGGACTGCAAAGGGCGAAAGAAAAAAGAATGATGGAAAAGCAGAACGGCGACCCCACGTGGAGTCGCCGTTCCCGTTTCAAAGCAGTTTTTCGCTGTTAGAGCAGTTCCTCTGCGGACCTCTGCGCCTCTGCGTCCTCTGCGTTGAAGCTGTTGCCTTATTTGTCCTTCAAAGCGTCAGCGTAGAGCGGATTGGGAAGCAGCTCACCGTCGATCAGCACTTCCCTGTCCCACGGCAGCACGATCGTGCTTTCCGTGGCCAGCGCGTGGAAGTCGGGTGTGTATGGACCGGTCTGGAAGGCGACGGCGGTGCGGACTTCGGCGGCGCCGCCGTTGACCATCGCGGCGACGGCGAGGCGGATCGTGTCGCCGGTGTCGCAGGTCTCGTCGACCACCAGCACGCGCTTGCCGCGCACCGCGGTCGGGACCGTGCCGAGGACCGCGGGCGTCTCGCGGATCGTGTCCGCGCCGAAGCGGCGGCTCACGACGATCGAGTGGCACTCGCGGTTGAGGATCGCGGCAATGACCGCCCCGGGAATCACCCCGGCAGTGGCGATGCCGACGACGACCTCGGGGTCGTAGGAGCGCGCGACCTTGAGGGCGAGACCGCGCGACAGCTCTCCGAAGAGCGGCCACTCAACCTCGAAGACACCCTTCGAAAGCTCGACCGTCGTTCGGCGTGGTGACATGCCCGTAAGCTACCCCCGACCGGAGAGGCGTGGAAGCACGAACACAGGGCCCATTGCCCCGCATTTCAGTGACTTAGCTCCGTTGCTCGGACCCGCCCGTCGGGATAGCTTTGCCCTGAGTCGGGCTGACCGGCGAGCCGCGTCGGCCGCGCCGTGTCGTACCCTGCCCCCATCCGTTCTCACACACTCGCGAGCCGCATGTCCTGGTGGAGTCGCCTGCTAGGCGGCAGTTCCGACGGAGAGTTGAAGCCGAAGCGTCTCGACTACCTCAGCGAGGCGATGGCGCTCGAACGTCAGGGAGACTACGACGCCGCGCTGACGTCGTACCGTCTCGCGCTCCGTGATCGGCCGAACGACACGAAGATTCTCCAGAACATGGCGATCGCCTTCACGCGCACGAATCAGCCGGAAGAAGCGATTCGCTGCTACCGCAGCGCGCTCGAGGTCGCCCCGGAGCTCTCCGGCGCCCACTACGGTCTCGCCTTCCTGCTCCTGAAGCGCGGCGACCTCGAAGGCGCCGGCGAGCATCTCGAAGCCTTCCTCAGCAAGCCCCCGTCCGGCCCCGAGGCCGAGCGCTGGGTCCGCCATGCCGAGGAAACGCTTGTTTCACTGCGGAACGGCGAAGACTTCGCCGACGACACGGTCGAGCAGTAGCGTGGGACAGGTCCTCGCGGTCGTCAGCCAGAAGGGCGGCGTCGGCAAGACCACGACCGCGATCAACCTCGCCGCGGCGCTCGCGCGGCGCGGCCTCAAGACGCTGCTCATCGATTCCGACCCGCAGGGGTCGGTGCGCTACGGCCTTGGGCTCAACGCGGCCGCGACGCGCGTCGGCCTCTCCGACTTCCTCGCCGGCACCCACGAGATGCACGAGGTCGTCCGGACGACGAACCTCCCCTGGCTGCGCGTCGTCGCCGCCGGAAGCGTCAGCGATCAGCCGACGCACGACACCTACCTTCGCGACCTCGCCGAATCGCCGCGCACCGCCGAGCTGCTCGAGCGGGCGCGCGAGCGCGGCTACGTCGTCATCGTCGACACGCCGCCGGGGCTTGGGCCGGTCGTGCACCGGGTGCTCGGATGCAGCCAGCACGTGCTGATCCCGCTGCAGTGCGAGCCGCTGGCGCTCCAGACGACGACGCAGATCCTGCGCGGCATTCGCTCGGCGTTGGCGAGCAACCCCGGCCTCGCGCTCGACGGCATCCTGCTGACCATGGTCGAGCCGGAGAACCCGGCGTCGCAGCGGGTGGCCGCATACGTGCGGGAACAGCT
>CBHWBX010000447.1:0-3754 GCA_966111935.1 uncultured Gemmatimonadaceae bacterium | reverse complement strand
GGACTGTGCTGGTTCGGCGGCTGACGCCGCCTGCCAAGGGCGGAAGCGTCCCGAAGCATTTCGCAGGGCGCGAAGCGCCCGATCCAGCAGCGCGGCGAAGCCGCGCGAACCTGCAGCGAGCGGAGCGAGCGAACCGGCGCGCCGACGGCGAGCGGAGCGAGCGAACCGGCGTTCGGAAACTGTAAGGCCGCAAAACTTCCAACCATCGGCCCCCGTAGAGGTGTCAGACGAGGTGGTGAAAATCCAGCACCACTTGAAGCACAATTCAACCAACTGATACATCATGACAGCCTTTGCGGCCCTCGCCGGTCTCGCGCTGCTCCTCCAGCAGGCGCACGACAGCTCCGGACGTTTCAACGTGCATCCCGCCGGCGACCGGCGGGTGGCGGTGGCGACCGACACTGGTGTGAAGGCCACCCGGGCTGCCGTGCCGCCGGTGATCGACGGCAAGGACGCCGAGGACGCCGTCTGGCGCGAGGCGCCGCCGATCACGCAGTTCACCCAGTGGCAGCCGACCGAGGGGAAGAAGCCGCGATTCGCCACCGAGGCCAAGGTCGCCTACGACGCTGCAAACCTCTACGTCTTCGTCCGCGCCTTCGATCCGCACCCCGACTCGATCATCAAGCTTCTCGAGCGGCGCGACACGTTCACGCCCTCGGACATGGTCTGGCTGTTCATCGACTCTTACCACGACCGCCGCACCGGCTATGAGTTCGGCGTCAACGCCGCCGGCGTGAAGATCGATCAGGCGATCTACGACGACGGCCGCGAGGACGGCGCGTGGGACGCGGTGTGGGACGTCGCGACGAACATCGATTCGCTCGGATGGACCGCCGAGTTCCGGATCCCGCTCTCGCAGATGCGCTACAGCACCGACCGGTCGCGCATCTTCGGCTTCACGATCGACCGCGACATCTATCGATACAACGAGCGCGTCGCGTGGCCGGTGTTCTCGCAGTCGAAGGCGGGACTGGCGTCGCAGCTCGGCACGCTCGACGGGCTCGACGATCTCGAGGCGCCGCGCCGGCTCGAACTGCTCCCGTACGCGCTCACGAAGAGCGCGTCGAAGATCGTCGACAATCGCTTCGCCAACCGCGGCAGCGTCACGCTCGGCGGCGACCTCAAGTATCGCGTCGCCTCGAACGTCACGCTCGACGCGACGATCAACCCCGACTTCGGCCAGGTCGAAGCCGATCCCTCGGTGCTCAACCTCTCGGCGTACGAGTCGTTCTTCGACGAGCGGCGTCCATTCTTCGTCGCCGGCCGCGGGCTCTTCCGCTTCGACGTGAACTGCAGCCAGGTGAATTGCAGCAGCGAAGGACTGTACTACAGCCGCCGCATCGGACGCACGCCGGAGCTCGCGGGCACCTACGGCGACACCGTGCCCGCGGAGCCGACGACGATCCTTGGCGCGGCGAAGCTGCTCGGGCGGTTCCCGAACGGCTTCTCGTTCGGCCTGCTCAACGCGACGTCGCAGCGCGCGGCGAGCCCGGGGGACACGACCTTCGAGCCGCGGACGAACTACGCCGTCGCGCGCGTCCGACAGGATCTCCGCAAGGGCAACACGTCGTTCGGCGGCATCCTCACCGCGGTGAATCGGCAGAGCGATCGCTGGACGTCGCCGTATCTGCCGAGCGACGCATACGCGGCGGCGCTGGACTTCCGGCATCGCTTCCTCACCAACTACGAAGTCTCGGGCTCGTTCGATCAGAGCCGTGTGCAGGGGAACAAGGCGGCGATGCTGCTCGTGCAGCGTGACGCCGTGCACTACTACCAGCGTCCCGACGCGAGCCTGCCGCTCGACAGCAACCGTACCGCGCTCGCCGGCGACGCCGAGGAACTCAAGTTCGGCAAGGTCGGCGGACAGCATCTGATGTACGAGACGTCGTATCTCCGTCGCTCGGCGGGCTTCGAGGTCAATGATCTCGGCTTCCTGCGCCGCGCCGACCAGCAGTCGTGGAACACGTGGGTCGGCTTCTTCGATCGCCGCGAGCATCTGTTCTACAAGCGGTTCCAGATCAATAACAACTGGTGGCAGTACTGGACGACCGACGGGCTACCGCTCGAGGCGGCGTACAACATGAACACGCACATCACCCTCAAGAACAACTGGGGGATTCACGTGGGCGGCACCGCCGGCCAGCTCGGATCGACGTACGATGATCGCGCGTCGCGTGGCGGTCCGGCGATTCGTCAGAGCGCGTACCTGTCGCCCTGGCTGTCGATCGGCGGCGATGACCGCAAGCCGGTGGTGCCGTACATCAACATGAACTACTTCCGCGGCGAGGGCGGTCGAAACTCGTCGTGGGACTTCAGCCCCGAGATCGACTACAAGGTCGCGGGCCGATTCAGCTCGTCGCTGTCGGTCAGCCGGTCGCGCAACATCACCGACAACCAGTGGTACGGCAACTTCAGCGACGGGGGCGTGCGGCACTACACCTTCGCGCACCTCGACCAGACGACGAACGCCGCGACGCTGCGCATGAACTACACGTTCTCGCCGACCGTCTCGCTCCAGGCGTACGCCCAGCCATTTGTATCCAAGGGGACGTACAGCGATGTGCGCCAGCTCTCGTCGACGCCGCGTGCGTCGAGCTACGACGCGCGCTTCGCGCCGTACCTGAACACCGACGTCACGAGTGATCCGGGTGGGTTCAACTTCAAGGCGCTCCAGTCGAACGTGGTCTTCCGGTGGGAGTACAACCCCGGCTCGACGCTCTTCCTCGTCTGGAACCAGGGTCGCCAGGGGAGCGATCCGCTCGAGGGGACGAACACCTTCCGGGGCGACGTGAACGATCTGTTCCGCCTGCATCCGGCGAACACGTTCCTGGTGAAGGTGTCGTACTGGCTGAACCGGTAACCAGCGAAATTACGGTTCGGCTGTCATCCCGAGGAGCGTAGCGACGTGGGATCTTTTATCCTGGTCGAGTTGCGACCCGATAGAAGATCCCTCGTTTTGCCTTGGATGACAATTTTCTAAATTGACCCCTAGCGCCCCTCCGCCCCGCCCGTATATTCGCGGCCACGCAATAGCACTTTGCCGTTGCGCATGACCGTGTATCTCCCAAGGCGCGCGGTTGTGACGCGGCGAATGGCCTAGCATCACGTCGGTTTTCCGACGGGTGCTAGGTCATCGTGCTTTCGGGGGGGAGGTCATCTTTCGTCGATGGGAAGCCTGCTCGCCGTCGACGTCGGGATTCGCACCGGGCTCGCGCTTTTTGCGCCCGACGGCCGCGTCATTTGGTATCGTTCGCAGAACTTCGGGAGCGCGGCGCGATTGCGTCGCGCGGCGCACGGGCTGCTCGTCGAGCTGCCGCGGCTGCAATGGCTCGTGCTCGAAGGCGGGGGACCGCTCGCCGAGATCTGGAAGCGCGAGGCGGCTCGCCGCGGTGTCACTGTGGTGCAGATCGGCGCCGAGGTGTGGCGCGAGCGGCTGCTCTATGATCGCGAGCGTCGCACCGGTGTCGATGCGAAAGCGCATGCGGGGCAGCTCGCGCGGGCGATCATCGATTGGTCGGGGGCGCAGAAGCCGACGTCGCTACGGCATGATGCGGCGGAGGCGATCGTCATCGGGTTGTGGGGGGCGATCGAGGTCGGTCTGCTGGAGGGGGTGCCGGAGGGGGTGAGGCGGCTGTGAACGTCGACCGCGAAGTTCGACTGTGAACTGCGACTATGTACTGCGACTGTGTACTGCGACTGTGTACTGCGACTGTGTACTGCGACTGTGTACTGCGACTGTGTACTGCGACTGTGT
>CBHWBX010000446.1:0-3776 GCA_966111935.1 uncultured Gemmatimonadaceae bacterium | reverse complement strand
TCCCATCAGGCCGGGGGCGTCGCTCGATTTTGAAAAGCGGGCCGAGAGGCCGGCGGCGAAATCACGAATCGCAGTTTGGATGGTCGCGATGAGGCTGAAATCACCGGGACTCTCGAGGCGCGCAATGAGAAAGAAGCGCGTCTGGCGGTTCTACTGCGATCACTGCTCGAAGGGCGGCTGCTCGGGCGGTCACATCGCGAAGCACGAGAAGGGATGCACGCGCAATCCCAATCGCGAGTGCGGCATGTGTCGCGAAACGGGACTCGATCAGTCGCCGACGTCCGAGTTGCTCGAAGCGCTGACGTCGGGCGGCATCGCGAAGGTGCGCGAGCTCGCTGACGGGTGTCCCGCCTGCATCATGGCCGCGATCCATGCGCTGCGGAAGATCGAGCCGCTTGAGACGTCGGAGGACTACACCGACTCGAACTTCATCGACTTCGACTATCGCACCGCCGCCGACGAGTTCTGGCGCGAGTTCGGCAACAAACAACGCGAAGAGGCATCGTATCGATGACCGTCGCCAATCACGAGCTGTTTGCGCCGTTGATCGGCGGCGCCGAAGCCTGCGCGCAGTTCCTCGACGGGTGCGCCGAGTACAAGGTCCTGCGCCGCTTCGTCCCGCGCACCCGCTACAACGAAGAGACGTGGGACCTGGGCGGCAAGAAGCCCGTGCGTCTTGGCGTGTACGTCGACGTCGAAGGCACAGGGCTCAACGTCGAAGAAGACGAGATCATCGAGTTGTCGCTCGTGCCCTTCGGCTACGACGCCGAGCTCGGGATCGTCTACGATGTCTATCCTGCGCTTTCGTTCCTGAACGAGCCGAAGCGTGTCCCGATCAGCGCGGAGATCACCGAGATCACCGGGATCATGCCGGCGATGGTGAAGGGGCACGCGATCGACGTCGCCGCGGTAAACGAGCTGCTCGGCCGAGCGGCGATCTGCTTCGCGCACAACGCGGACTACGATCGGCGCATGTGTGATCGGCACATCGCGAATTTTGCGAAGCTGCCGTGGGCGTGCACGCAGCGGCAGATCGATTGGAAGAAGTTCGGCGTCAACGGCGGCGCGCTCGGGAACATCCTGATGAGCGCATGCGGCGAGTTTGTCGACGAGGGATTCGCCCACCGCGCGACGAACGACTGCCACGTCGGCGTGCACATCCTCGCGACGGCCACGCTCGACGAGCGTACGGCGCTGTCGTATGCACTCGAGTCGGCGCGGCTCGGGCTGCAGCGCGTGTGCGCGCTCGGCTCGCCGATGGAGGCGAAGGGGAAACTCAAGGGGCGGAAGTATCACGCACTCTACATCAACGAGCGCTTCGCCTACTGGTACAAGGACGTCCGGCCTGACCAGGTGGATGAGGAGCTCGCATGGTGCCGCACGGAAGCGGGGTGCTGGCAACCGGCGCTCAAGGTCATTCCGGCGATCGACGCGTACTCGGTGAGGGCGGATCGATGAAAGAGCGTCCGATCCTCATGAGCGGCCCGATGGTCCGCGCGATCCTCGACGGCTCCAAGACGCAGACGCGCCGCGTGATGACGCCGACGCCGGTGTTCTACGACGTCGTGCCGGAAGAGATCCTGTCGCGGACGGCCGCGCGCGTTGGTGAGCCGGGCTGGTGGTGGTCGCGCAAGGGCGGGAGTGGTGTGCATTCGCAGCGTACCGACGCTGACTTCAAGGCGATCTTGGCGCGCTCGCCAGAGCTTTCTCCGTACGGCCAGCCCGGCGATCGGCTGTGGGTGCGGGAGACGTGGTATTGCGACGATTACACAGCGGGTGACTTCGACTCTGATCTGTGCGAGACCCCGACACCATCACGGGAAGCGCGCATCGCGCGTTGGCGTGAGGAGACCTTCTACCGCGCTGACGGTGATCCGGAGTTCGAGGGCGACGAGAACTCTCGATTCTGGAAGCCCTCGATTCACATGCCGCGCTGGGCCTCGCGCCTCTCGCTCGAGATCACCGGCGTCCGCGTCGAGCGGGTGCAGGACATCAC
Organism: uncultured Gemmatimonadaceae bacterium; assembly: GCA_966111935.1. GTDB lineage: Bacteria > Gemmatimonadota > Gemmatimonadetes > Gemmatimonadales > Gemmatimonadaceae > JAQBQB01. The sequence continues at coordinate 1,780 of CBHWBX010000446.1, read as the reverse complement.
CGGAGACGCCGTACTCGCGGAAGGCGTGGAGTTTCCGGCGGCGAATGAGTGCACCCCGGACGCGCTGCTCGCGCGTTGGAACCCGTTCCGCACGCTCTGGGACTCCCTCAACGCTTCCTGCGGCTACGGCTGGGACGTGAACCCGTGGGTGTGGGTCGTGGCGTTCAAGAAGGTGACGCCATGACGCGCCTCTCGATCCGCGGCGACTACACGAGTGACTGGGCGTCCGTCTCCCGCGCGGTGCGCGACGCGGCCGGGTGGCGCTGCGTGCGCTGTAAGCATCCGTTCGACCCGGAGACCGGCCGACCATTGCCCTGTGATGCGCGGTGCGATGTCATGCGCGGACGGAAGATCTGTCTCGATCTTGGCGGCCATCCATCGCTCACACCGCGCCACGGGCATGAGATCTCGGGTCTCAACTTCGGCGTGCACCATCTCGACGGTGATAAGTCGAACAACGCGTGGTGGAACAACCTCGCCCTTTGCAATAGCTGTCATCTCTCCATTCAGGCGACGGTGATTCCTGAGCGGCCGTTCATGCTGCGGCACTCGGAATGGTTCATCCCGTACGTCTGCGGCTTCTTCGCGAGCCAAGTCGGGCTCGAGATCACGCGCGAACAGGCGCTCGCCAATCCCGATGAGTACCTGCGCATCGGTCAGCCGTGGCTTTACGCCGACGCAGACGCGACGGGGACGCCATGACCATTCCCGAGAAGATCGTCGGCGGCGTTCCGGCCGAGCCTGAGATCGCGCACGACTACTCGAACGGCTATTGGGGTCACGACTACGCGATCCACCGCGTGGTCGACGGCGGGAAGCGACTCTGCGTCTCGGGCTGGGGGCGCGGCATCGAGGACGGCCATGTGCTGTTCCTTGCGATGCGAACCAACCATGACGGCCGCGCGAAGTATCGCGTCGAAAGCATTCGGTACCATCTCGATCCGCCCGATATGTGGGCGGCCGACCTGGTGTTCGTCCCGCGCAAGTGGTGCGGCGTGTGTGGCGAGTACGCGGATTCGGACGGATCGCACGCCTGCCCGATGGCGCCAGGCACTGAGGGAGCGGCGCGACCATGACGCTCCACTGCCCACACTGCAATAAGGATTTCCGCCCGAAGATCGAACCGCTGACGAAGAAGCAGTTCGAAATCTTCGTCTACATCGAAGCGTACATGCGCGCGAATGGTGTCGCGCCGACGTTCGCCGAGATCGCGGTCGAGTTCGGGCTCACCTCGCAGGCGACCGTCCACGAGCACATCAAGCAGCTTGAGCGCCGCGGCGTTCTCGGGCGCGGGATCGGGCCGCGCAACCTCGTGCTGCACGTGCGCTCCGATGAGATCGGGGAAACGCCGGCGCCGAGCTACGACAATGCGTCGTTCGATGATGGCGATGAGGAGCTGATGCCATGAAGGCGACGACGTCAATGCCGCCCAAAGCCGAGCGATACACGTGCAGCCGGTGCGCGATGGTCGCCGTGGCGCCGATCATCGTGAAGGTTGGAACAAGCTATCGCTGCACGAACGACACGGCGTGCCGGAAGCGCCAGGCCAAAAACGCACGGACGCGTCGCGATGCGTAAGACGCCCATCAAGCAGGCGTATGCCGGGTCCCGCCCGATGGGAGAGGTGGGATGAGCGGACTCCGATTCGCGGAACTGTTCGCCGGCGCGGGCGGCTTGAGCATGGGGCTCGAGCGCGCGGGGTGGCATTGCGCCTGGCACGCGGAATGGGCCGACGATCCCCGCAGCGTGCTCGCCTACCGCTGGCCCGATGTGCCGCTCT
>CBHWBX010000445.1:0-3808 GCA_966111935.1 uncultured Gemmatimonadaceae bacterium | reverse complement strand
CGACGCCGCTCATCCTCGACGCCCTGCGCGATCGCGGGGTCCACGCCACCTTCTTCATTCTCGGCCGGCACGCCGAGCAGTGGCCGGAGCTCGTGAAGCGCGTCGCCGACGAGGGGCACACGATCGGCAATCACGGCTGGTTCCATCGCAAGCTCCACTTCAAGTCGCCGGCGTACGTGCGCCGCGACCTCGAGCTCGGTACGCGCGCGATCGAACAGGCTTGCGGCGTTCGCCCCCGCCTCTTCCGTGCTCCGCACGGCTTCCGCGCGCCATGGGTCACGGCGATCGCCCGCTCGCTCGGCCAGCGCACCGTCGGCTGGTCGCTCGGCGTCTGGGACTCCGACCGGCCCGGCGCCGACGTCATAGCCCAACGGACCATTGACGGCGCCCGCCCGGGATCGATCCTTCTCCTGCACGACGGGGATGGCTACGATGATCGTGGCGATCGGATGCAAACGGCACAGGCAGTGCCTCAGATCGTCGATCGTCTGCTCGATCAGGGCTACCGGTTCGATCCTCTCAACGCCGCATGAGCAAAACCGTCTCACGCGTTTTACGACTCGGCCTCACGGTCGGCATCATCGCCGCGCTCGTCCTGTTCGCCCGCAAGGTGAACTGGCACACGACGTGGGAAAGCATCAAGGATGCGGATCTCCACATCCTGATCCTCGCCGCTGTGGTGAACCTCGCGTCGCTCGCCGTGAAGGGGCTGCGCTGGTGGATCTTCCTGCGCCCCGTCGGCGCGCCGTCGATCTGGCTCGCGCTCAAGGCGACGTTCGCCGGGGCGGGGCTCAACAACATCCTCGTCGCCAACGGCGGTGAGGCGGCGCGCGTCGTCTTCGTCTCGCGGGCGGCGCATGTTCCGAGCGCGAAGGTCCTCGCGACGCTCGCGCTCGAGCGCTTGTTCGAGTTGATCGGCTACATCGTGATGCTCGCGCTCTCGGTGTCGTTCCTCGCGCTGCCGCCGTCGCTCGCGCGCACGCGCCCCGTCGCCTGGGCGGCTCTCGTCCTCGTCGCAATCCTGCTTACGTACCTCATCCGTCGCCCGGAAAGCGCCGAGGTGCTGGCCGCGGAAACGGTGACCGGCTGGCGCGCGAGATTCGGCGCTTACATGAAGCGCTTCCTGCACACGATCGGCGGCATCTCGACCGGACCGCGCTTCATCATGGCGCTGGTGCTGTCGGTGATCGTCTGGGTGATGCAGGTCTGGACCTACGCCCTCACCGCCCGAGCCGCGCACTTCAATCTTCCCCTCGTCGGCACCGTCGCCGCGCTGCTCGCCGTGAACCTCGGCTTCGCGGTGCGCGCGACGCCCGGCAACGTCGGCGTCTTCCAGGCCGCCTACGCGCTGATCGCCGCCGGCTTCGGCATGGACAAGGACCAGGCAATCGCCGTCGCGTTCCTGATCCAGACGCAGCAGATCATTCCGGTGACGCTGCTCGGCGTCGCGCTCGCACCGGAATTCATTTTCAAGCGGAAGCAGGTCGTGCGGGCGAGCGATCGTGGGCTTGATCTGCGATCGCGTGAGCCGGAGGCACTCTAGCGGCTAGGGGTTAGGGGCCAGGAACTACCAAGAGCGATACCCTGGCCCCATGCTGTTCCTGGCCCCTCGCCCCTAACCCCTAGTCCCAACAGGGGCGAGGTCCAGATCTCACCCGATTAAGGTCCGACGCCCTCAACGCTCCAGCTTAAATCCGGCGTCCACCCGCGGCCGCTCCGGGCTATTCGCCGCAAACCATCCCGTCAGATACATCCACTGCGCCATGCGCGTGAGCTTCGGATAGTCGATGTTCGCGGGCGTGTCGCGCGGCGTGTGGTAGTCGTCGTGCAGATTCGTCGTGTACATCAGCGACGGCACGTTCATGCGCGCGTACGGCACGTGGTCGCTGCGGAAGTACCAGCCTTCGGGATGCGTCGGACGATCCCAGATCGTGTCGAGCACGAACCGGCCCGTGAGCGAATTCGCGCGCAACGCCATCGCGACGAGATCGCTCGAGTTGCGATGCGGCGGCTGCGAGCCGAGGAGTGCTGCCGTGTCGGGATTGTTGCGGCCGATCATGTCGCCGTTCAGGACGCCCACGATCTGCGACAGCGGCACCACAGGATGCGCGGCGTGGTATCGCGATCCGATGAGGCCGCGCTCCTCCGATCCGTGGTTGATGAACAGAACCGAGCGCTTGCCCGGCTGCTTCACGAACGCGCGAGCCGCCGCGAGATCCGCGGCCGTGACCGACGCGTTGTCATCCGCGCCGGCGTGCACCGAGTCGCCCTCGAGCGTCGTCCGCACGCCGTTGGCGTCCTGGTGTGAGCTGAACAGCACGTACTCGTTGCGCAGCTTCGGGTCGGTCCCCGGCACCACGCCGATGACGTTCACCGACGGGACCGTGAAGCGCTCGAGTCGAATCGAGAGATCGGCCTGCGGCTGCGCGACGAGCGCGTCGCGCATCGAGGCCGGCGCGAGGAAGGTCGGCGTCGCTCCCGCACCCAGGGCGGGCGGCGGCGCGATGCGCATCGATCCGTTCGCGGCGCGCGCGATCGCATTGTCGACGTCGTAGGTGCCGCGGATGCGCGCGTCGGACACCACCATGAAAGCGCTGTCCACCTGCGGGCTCGCGACGAAGATCACCGCCGCGGCACCGCGCCGCGCGAACAACGCATTCGTCGTGTTGATTGCCGCGTCGGCGTAACGCGACGCGAAGGTGTAGCTGTTCGCGCGGATCGAGTTGGGACGCGGCGCGAGCAGCGGCGTCGCGACGATTCGCCCGCGAACGTCGACCGTCGTATCACGCGCGTCGGCCACCCACAGCACCTGACCGTGCGCCTCGGCCGGCACGACGCCGAGCGGAATGAAGTTGTGAAAGAGATTCATCGCCTGGCCGCCGACGCTCGCGCGGCTGCCGGCGAGCGACACGCGGGTGCGCGTCATATCGAACCACTGGAAGTACGTCCCGTTCTCGCCGAGCGGCTTGAGTCCGATCTTCCGGTACTGATCGGCGACCCACATCGACGCACGCATCTCGTCGATCGTGCCCCCTTCACGGCCGCGCATCCCCGGCGCAGCCATCTCGCCGACGTCATGGCGGAGATCGGGTTCACGGATGGCGGAATAGGCTTTCGGGATCTCGTTCTTGGAAACGGATTTTTGCGCGCCGGCTCCGGTCGCAAAGAGCGCGAGCGCGCCGAGGGTGAGAGACAGGTGTTTGGGCATGGAAGGAATATGGCGCGGCCGCAGCGCCGGGGCGATCGGTGGCCTGATCGGGCTCCCGAGGCTTGGAGCACTCTAGGGGTTAGGGGTCAGGGGCTAGGGCCGAGGGGCTGCGAACTATTGAGGGCGATACTCAGCCGCATGCAGTCCCTAGCCCCTAGTCGCTCGCCCCTAACCCCTACCCCAACCGAGCCCGACAAGTTGGCCCAGGCGCCATTACGCACCGAAACGGCGGCCAAATCACGAAACCCGACCCACAAAAAACGACGGCCCGAGCACCAGGCTCGAGCCGTCGAAGTGGAGGCGCCGGAGATTGAACCGGCTTGCCTAAGTCATTGTGCTGTATGGGGCAGGCCTAATGGCTTCTCGGTTCGACCAACTCCGTACCCCCAGGCGTTACCCCAAAGGCGCGTCCCGCGATGTTTCAAGCGGATGCCGGAGGGGAGGTTTTCCGGTGCTCGCTGGCGGGACCCGTAGTACCTCGGCCCGCTGGATTTGTCTCGCGCGCGCGGCGACTGCCCGCCCGAGGATCGGAGCAACCTTCTCTTTCTCGAATGATTACAGTATTATTAATACCGAAGGAAAACCGAATACATTAAGGCG
>CBHWBX010000444.1:0-3811 GCA_966111935.1 uncultured Gemmatimonadaceae bacterium | reverse complement strand
AGCACGTCCCGGTGCGGCAGCAGCCGCCTAAGCCCGGCGTACGGCGTGACGACGCCGCTCTACTCGTCGGTCGGCGTCAGCCTGCTCGGCGCCGCCCCGATCCGCTCCGCGCGGATCTGGCGTCTCGATCTCGCGTACGCCGTGCGTCCGGAGCCTGGCGGGCACCGCTGGGAGCTCCGCGTGTCGAGCCGCGATCGAACGACGTTCTTCCTCACGGAGCCGAACGACATCGGTAGCACGCGAGAGCGGACGGTGCCGTCGAGTGTGTTCAGGTGGCCACAGTAGAGCGGGATCGGGGAGCGAGGAGCGGGGATCGGAAGGAAGACGAACGGCACACTGAACTTTTGCTCAGTGTGCCGTTTCTCGATCCCCGATTCCCGATCCCCGATCCTACTCGCGCGCCATCATCCTTCGAATCGGCACCACCAGCAATCCAATCACCGCGGCTGCGCCGACGAGGGCGATGGTGGTCCACATGAAGAGGCCGGGCATGACTTCGAGCTTCTCGGGGTCGACGTTGCCTCCGACGAGGCCGGCGATGAGGTTGCCGACGGAGGAGGCGAGGAACCAGACGCCCATCATCTGGCCGACGTATTTGCGCGGCGAGAGCTTGGTCATCGAGGAGAGACCGACGGGGCTCAGAGAGAGCTCGCCGAGCGTCTGGAAGAGATAGCTGAAGGTCAGCCACCACGCGGAGACCTTCACGGCGCCGTTGCTGCGTACGACGATGTTCGCCGCGGGGATCATGATCGCGAAGCCGATGCCGGCCATGAGCAGGCCGAGCGCGAACTTCGCGGGGCTCGACAGCTCGGCGTCGTGCTTGGCCATCCAGAGCCACAGGCCGCCGAAGATCGGCGCGAAGATGATGATGAACGCCGAATTGATCGACTGGAACCAGAGTGCCGGCACTTCCCAGCCGAAGATCGTGCGATCGGTGAAGTCCTTGGCGAACAGGTTGAGCGACGTCGGGGCCTGCTCGAACGCCGCCCAGAAGATCGAGGCGAACAGGAAGAGCACGAAGATCACGGCCATGCGGCGCTTCTCGCTGCCCGTGAGCTTGCCGAACGCGAACAGGAAGGCGAAGTAGAGGACCGCGACGCCGCCGAGGACGTACAGCATGTTCGAGCCGATGACCTTCGGATCGAGATGGATCGCGCCGGTGGCCGCGAGGACGACGACGAGCGCGAGGATCGCGAGGCCGGCGATGACGGCGGTCCATCCGCGGCGCTGCTCGCGCGCCTGCTTCACCGGATCGGGATTGACCGTCGGCTCGACGCCGAGTGAACCGAGCGTCTTCCGCGAGCGCACGACGTAGTTGATGAGGCCCAGCGCCATGCCGATGCCGGCGGCGCCGAAGCCCCAGTGCCAGCTCACTTTTTCGCCGAGCGAGCCGGTGACGATCTGTCCGGCGAAGGCGCCGAGGTTGATGCCCATGTAGAACACGGAGAAGCCGGCGTCACGACGGGCACCGCCCTCCGGGTACAGATCACCGACGATCGCCGAGATGTTCGGCTTGAGCAGGCCGGTCCCCAGGACGATGAGAATCAGCCCGACGAAGAACGGCACGCGGCTCTGCGCGAATCCCGAGAGACCGATCGAGAGGTGGCCGCTCGTGATGAGCACAGCTCCCCAGAAGATCGCGCGCCTCAGTCCGAGCAGCCGGTCGGCGATCCATCCACCCGGAAGTGGGGAGAGGTAGACCGACGACGCGTAGATGCCGACGATCGCGGACGCTTCCGGCCGATTGAAGCCGAAGCCGCCGTCGGCGAGCGCGGCCGTCATGAAGAGGATGAGAAGCGGGCGGATCCCGTAGAAGGAGAACCGCTCCCACATCTCGGTGAAGAACAGCGTCGAGAGGCCTTTGGGATGGCCGAAGAAGCTGCGATCGGTCGCCGGTGTTGGCGGGAGGTCAGTCGTCACCGCCGTTGCGGGCGGTTGATCGAAGACGCTCTTCGTGGAGTTGGCCATCGCTCAGGTCGTCGTGGAAGGAGACGGAGAGGTGAGCACGGGGAGATATCGTTCGGGCGGTTTGGTTCCGCCCGCCGCCTGCTGCACCGACCACTCTACACCCGTGGGCGGCTGTTTGATGCATGCGACCCAGTGACCGGGCGCCTTCTCCTCGAGCGGCGGCACGATCTGCGCGCACGCCGCGTCCTTCGCTGGATGCTGGCAGCGCGGATGAAAAACACATCCCGACGGCGGATTCGCGGGTGACGGAACGTCTCCGCGCAGCACGACGCGCGACTTCTTGAGCGTCGGGTCAGCGACCGGCACGGCGGAGAGCAGCGCTTGGGTGTACGGCATCAGCGGCTCGGCGTAGAGATCGTGTGAGCTCGCGAGCTCGACGATCTTGCCGAGGTACATCACGGCCACGCGGTCGGCGATGTGCTCGACGACGGAGAGGTCGTGCGCGATGAAGAGGTAGGCGAGGCCGCGATCGCGCTGCAGATCCTGCATGAGGTTGATCACCTGCGCCTGCACCGACACGTCGAGCGCCGAGACCGGCTCGTCGCAGACGATGAAGGTCGGCTCGACGGCGAGCGCGCGGGCGATGCCGATGCGTTGGCGCTGTCCGCCGGAGAACTCGTGCGGGTAGCGCGCGGCGTATTCGGCGCGCAGGCCGACTTCGTCGAGGAGCTGGCGCACGCGCGCGTCGGCGGCGGAGCCTTCGGCGATCTTGTGGATCGTGAGCCCCTCGCGAATGATCGCGCCGACACTCATGCGCGGATTGAGCGAGGAGAAGGGATCCTGGAAAATCACTTGGATGCGGCGACGGAACTTCCGCATCTGACTCGTGCCGAGCGTCGTGAGATCGACGCCGTCGAACTCGACGGAGCCGGCGGTCGGCTCGATGAGCCGGAGGATCATGCGTCCGGTGGTCGATTTGCCGCAGCCGGATTCGCCGACGAGGCCGAGCGTCTCGGCGGGCATCACGTCGAAGGAGACGTGGTCGACGGCGCGCACCGCGCCGGCGTCGCCGCCGAAGAGACCTTTCTTGATCGGAAAGAGCTTCGTGAGCCCGCGCACCGAAAGGAGCGGCTTCGCGGTCGTGTCGGCGGCGGTCACGCGTGCGCCTCCCGGACGGCAAGGGGCTCGTGCGGATGCGCGCGACGCTCGGGCTCGACAGCGAGATGGCAGCGCGAGACGTGGCCTTCCCCTATCTGATAGAGGGGAGGGTGCTCGGCGAGACAGCGCTCCCACGCGTACGGGCAGCGATCGTGGAAGCGACAGCCGGCGGGCCAGTTCGTCGGCGGCGGCACGGTGCCGGGGATCGTCGCCAGACGCTCGCGCTCCTGGCCGACCTGCGGCATCGCGTTCAGCAACCCTTCCGTGTACGGATGATGCGCGCGCGCGAACAGCTCGCGCACCGGCGCCTCCTCGACGATCTCGCCGCCGTACATCACGATCACCCGCGAGACCGTTTCGGCGACGACGCCGAGGTCGTGGGTGATGAGCAGGATCGACGTGCCGAACTTCTGTTGGAGATCGCGCAGCAGCTCGAGGATCTGCGCCTGGATCGTGACGTCGAGCGCCGTCGTCGGCTCGTCGGCGATGACGAGCGCGGGATTCATCACGAGCGCCATCGCGATCACGACGCGCTGGCGCATGCCGCCGGAGAGCTGGTGCGGATACTCGTGCGCGCGCTGTTCCGGCGAGGGGATGCCGACCGTCTCGAGCATGGTGACGGCGCGCTTCCACGCTTCCTGCTTCGACCCGCCCTTGTGCACCCGACCGACCTCGGCGTTCTGATCGCCGCCGGTGAAGACGGGATTGAGCGCGGTCATCGGCTCCTGGAAGACCATCGCCATCC
>CBHWBX010000443.1:0-3836 GCA_966111935.1 uncultured Gemmatimonadaceae bacterium | reverse complement strand
ACACGACCGTGCCGGCGTCCTGGACGCCGCGCACGCCGTCGTCGTCGTCGCGCCTCGCCGAGTTCACCCTGCCGCACGATGCGAAAGGCGACGCCGAGGTCGTGGTCTACTTTTTCGGCAAGGGGATGGGCGGCAACGTCGACGCGAACATCACGCGCTGGCGCGGCCAGTTCTCGACGCCCGACGGCTCGCCGGTTCCCGAAAAGATCACGCGCGATTCGACGGGGCGGTTTCCACTGACATTCGCCGAGTTTCGCGGGACGTACCGGAGAGGCGTCGGGATGGGATCGGCGGATTCGGTACGGACGGGGCAGACCTTGATCGCGGCGATCGTGGAGACGCCGAATGGCGTGATGTTCGTGCAGATGTTCGGGAGTGCGGGGAGGGTGGAGGAGGGGAAAGAATCATTGATTCGGTTTGTGAAGGAGCTCCGTTAAGGCGCGAACTCCCAGACAGCGCCGTTCGGGAGTTCGCGCCGTTCGGGAGTTCGCGCCGTTCGGGAGTTCGCGCCGTTAGCCCACGCCCTTCGCGCCGTTACGCCCTCAACCGACCTCATCCCAAAAATTTCTGCTTTTTCCCCCCTCCTCGGCTCGCCGTATGCACTGTCGCGTGCGCCGTAAAACCCGTCATTCCCTGGGAGGGGACCGCTCATGTTTCGCATGACCAAGCCGGCCATCGCCGGCATCGCGCTCGTCGCTGCGGCGGCGTGTGCCAAGAAGGAAGCTGCCGTCGATACGACCGCCGCCAAGCCGGGCGATACGACCACGGCCGCGGCCGCTACGACGATGCCGGATAGCACGAAGACGCTCACCAGCAGCAAGTGGACGCCGGGCGTCACCGTCGGCTTCGCCGAAACCGCGAATCAGGGCGAGATCGCCCTCGGCAAGCTCGGCGAGACGAAGGCGACCAACTCCGAGGTGAAGGCTTTCGCCAAGGAAATGGTCACCGACCACACCAAGATGCTCACCGAGTCGAAGGCGCTCGCCGCCAAGCTCTCGGCGACGGCCGACACGACCGCCGACGACGTGAAGGATCTCATGGGCCATGGGCGGGACGAGCTCAAGGACCTCACCGACAAGGCCAAGGGCGCGGACTGGGACAAGAACTACATGGACAAGATGGTCGATGACCACCAGACCGTTCTCGGCAAGCTCCAGGATGCCGCGAAGAGCAACAGCGACACGACGCTGACGAAGGCGCTCAGCGACGCGACCGCGAAGGTGCAGGAGCACCTCACGAAGGCGCAGGCGATTCGCGCGAAGCTCCCGTAAGCGCGCGGAGATAGGGCGCGGTCCGGCTCTGCCGCGACCGCGCCACTTCCGCCGGGGTCCCGAACGCCACGATCCGGCCGCCTTCCTCGCCGGCGCCGGGACCGACGTCCATCACTCGATCGCTCGCCGCGATCACGCGCACGTTGTGCTCGACGACGATCACCGTGTTGCCCGACTCGACGAGGCCGTCGAGCTGCGTCATCAGTCGATCGACGTCCGCCGGATGCAGGCCGGTCGTCGGCTCGTCCAGCACATAGAGTGAATCGCCGCGCTGGGTGCGCTGGAGCTCCGTCGCGAGCTTGATGCGCTGTGCCTCGCCCCCCGACAGCTCCGTCGCCGGCTGTCCCAGCCGCAGATAGCCGAGGCCCACATCGCCGAGCACGTCGAGGGCGCGGCAGACCGCGGTCTCTTCTGCGAAGAAGGCGCGCGCTTCATCCACGGTCATGCCGAGCACCTCGGCGATCGACTTGCCGTTGTACTTCACCTCGAGCGTCCTCGCGTTGTAGCGCGAGCCGTGACAGGTCGGACAGGGCGAGTAGACGCTCGGCAGGAACAACAGCTCGACGCACACGAACCCCTCGCCCTCGCAGTGCTCGCACCGTCCCTTCGCGACGTTGAACGAGAAGCGGCCGGCGTCGTACTTCCGCGCCTTCGCCATCTTCGTCGCCGCGAACAGCCGGCGCACGTGATCGAACAGCCCCGTGTACGTCGCGAGGTTCGAGCGCGGCGTGCGGCCGATCGGCTTCTGGTCGACGCGCACCATCCGGCGAATCGATTCCATCCCCGACGCGATGTGCCCGCGAGTGACTTCGACGGCGGCGGCCTCGAGATCCTCGGCTTCCTCGTCGTCCGTCTCCGGCGCATGTCCGAGATGGCGTCCGACGAGATCGACGAGCGCCTGGCTCACGAGGCTCGATTTGCCCGAGCCGGAAACGCCGGTGACCGTCGTGAGCACGCCGAGCGGAAACGCGACGTCGAGATCGTGGAGGTTGTTGCGTGCGACGCCGGTGAGCTTCAGCCAACCCGTCGGCTCGCGCGGCTCGCGAAGGCGAGGTACGCGCTCCTCGAACAGAAAGCGCCGCGTGTGCGATGCCTTCACGTCGGCGAGACCGCGCGGCGGACCGCTGTACAGAATCTGCCCGCCATTCTCACCGGCGCGCGGTCCGACGTCGACGATCCAGTCGGCGCGGCGAATGACCTCGAGATCGTGCTCGACGATGAACAGCGAGTTGCCCGAGGCCTTGAGCTTGTCGAGCGCGCGCAGCAGCGCTTCGGTATCCGCGGGATGCAATCCCGCCGACGGCTCGTCGAGCACGTAGACGACGCCGAACAGATTCGACCGCACCTGCGTCGCGAGACGCAGCCGCTGCAGCTCGCCCGGCGAGAGCGTCGGCGTGCTGCGATCGAGCGAGAGATATCCGAGCCCGAGCTCGAGCATCACGTCGATGCGGCTGATCATGTCGACCGCGATCTGTTCGGCGACGGCAGCGCGCTCGGCGTGCTCGCCGTCGGTGCGTGCACGTCCCGCGGCGGCGGGGCGGAGCAGCTCGGCGAGACGCTTCAGCGGCTGGCGCGACATGTCCGCGATGTCCAATCCCGCGAACTTCACCGCCAGCGCTTCCGGACGCAGGCGCTTGCCGTGACAGACCGGACACTCGGTGCTCTCGAGATACTGCGCGACGCGCTTCTTCATCGACGCGCTCTGCGTGTTCGCGAACGTCTCCATCACGTACCGCCGCGCGCTCGTGAACGTGCCGTTGTAGTCGAAGTCCTGCTTCCGCTTTCGCGCCTGCTTCACTTCCTCGAGCGAGTAGTGCGCCCAGACGGGCACGATCGGCTGCTCGTCGGTGAACAGCAGCCAGTCGCGCGTCTTCTTCGGCATGTCCTTCCACGGGACGTCGATGTCGATCCCCATCGACGTGAGGATGTCGCGGAGATTCTGCCCCTGCCACGCCCCGGGCCACGCGGCGATCGCGCGCTCGCGAATCGTGAGGTTCGGATCCGGCACCATCGACCGCTCCGTCGCCTCGTAGATGCGGCCGAGTCCGTGACACTCCGGACAGGCGCCGGTCGGCGTGTTCGGCGAAAAATCTTCGGCGTGCAGCTCGGCCTGACCGCGCGGATAGTGGCCGGCGCGCGAGTAGAGCATGCGCAGCAGGTTCGAGAGCGTCGTGACGCTCCCGACCGACGACCGCGACGTCGGCGACCCGCGCTGCTGTTGGAGCGCGACCGCCGGCGGCAGTCCCTGGATGTCGTCGACGTCCGGCACCGCCATCTGGTCGAACAACCGCCGAGCGTACGGCGAGACGGATTCGAGATATCGGCGCTGTGCTTCGGCGTAGAGAGTGCCGAAGGCGAGTGAGGACTTGCCCGACCCCGAGATCCCCGTGAATGCGACGAGGGCGTCCCTGGGGATCTGCACATTCACGTTCTTGAGGTTGTTCTCCCTCGCCCCTAGAACCTTTACGAATCCGGTGTTTTGCATAGGGGATCGGCCGTCGCCAGATCCGCGCCAATACTGCTCGGGTCGCGGGTTGCGGGTCGCGGGTTGCGGGAAGGAACGCC
>CBHWBX010000442.1:0-3864 GCA_966111935.1 uncultured Gemmatimonadaceae bacterium | reverse complement strand
GCGCTCGGCCGTCCACACCGCGGCGGCGAGCGGCGCGGCGAGCTCCTGGAACGCCGTCGACCCGAAGAGGTGCGGCACGAGAGCGACGACGTGCTTCGCGCCCCAGCGCGGCGTGTAGAGCGGGACCTTGTTGATGTCCTCGACGAGGACGTCGGCCCAGCCATTTAGATTTTTCTTATAGTAGCTTTTTGCGAAAAACGGGAACGAGTGTCGCGTCCCGACGCGAAACACCTCGATCCCGTCGAGCGTCGCCCGCGGCGGACAGCCGGGCCAGCCGCCACAGAGGAGCCGTACTTCATGACCGGCGGCGGCGATGCGTCCGAAGATCTCGTGGAGATGGATCTCGGCGCCGCCGGCCTGGGGGTTCTCGCGATCCTGCCAGTTGACGAGCAGGATCCGCACTTACATGCGCCCCATGCGCCGCGCGAGGGCGTCGAGGACGCCGTTGACGAATCGCGCGCTCTTCGCCGTTCCGAAGCGCTCGGCCAGGCGCACCGCTTCCTGGATGACGACCCGCGGCGGCGTCTCGCCCTGATGCAGCTCGGCGGCGGCGAGACGGAGCACGCAGCGATCGACGACGCCGAGGCGCTCGAGGCGCCAGTTGGTCGTGACCTCGCTCAGCTCACGATCGAGCGCGCCGCCTTCCTTGACGAGCGTGCGGACGAAGGCGCCGGCGAGCCGGCGTTCGTCGGGATCGACCGAGAGATCGTCCCAGATCTGGACCGCTACGCGCTCGAGCGGCTCGTCGCGACGCAGGTCCCAGGCGTAGAGCGCCTGGAGCACCCGCGCGCGGGCGCGCGTCTCAACTCTCGTCCGCGGCATCGAGACGATCGAAGAGGTTGGACATCTCGAGCGCCGCGAGCGCGGCGTCCCAGCCCTTGTTGCCATGCGCGCCGCCGGCCCGCGCCTGCGCCTGCTCGTCGTTGTCGCAGGTCAGCAGCCCGAAGCCGATCGGCACGTCGAAATCCTCGCTCGCGCGCGCGAGTCCGCGCGACGCTTCACCGGCGACGTAGTCGAAGTGCGGCGTATCGCCGCGAATCACCGCGCCGACGGCGACGAGCGCGGAATAGCGCTCCGACGCGGCCAGCTTCCGCGCGGCAAGTGGAAGCTCCCACGCCCCCGGCACCCACACGACGTCGACGTCGCCGGCGGCCGCGCCATGACGCACGAGCGCGTCCAGCGCGCCGTCGACGAGCTTCTCGACGATCCCCTGATTGAACCGGCTCGCGATGACCGCGAACCGACGTTCCTCGCCCGTGGGCGTTCCCGCGAATTCAGCCATTATGAAGCGAATAGGTGGCCGAGCTTCTCGCGCTTCGTGCGCAGATAGCCCGCGTTCTCGTCGTGCGTCGGTTGCACGATCGGGACCCGCTCGCCGAGCGTGATGCCGTACCCCTCGAGGCCGACCATCTTGCGCGGATTGTTCGTGATCGGACGGATCGAGCGCAGCCCGAGGTCGAGAAGGATCTGCGCGCCGATGCCGTACTCGCGCAGGTCCGGCTTGAAGCCGAGCTTCTCGTTCGCTTCGACCGTGTCGGCGCCTTTGTCCTGAAGCTCGTACGCCTTGAGCTTGTTGAGCAGCCCGATGCCGCGTCCTTCCTGATCGAGATACACGATCACGCCGCGGCCTTCGGCGGCGATCATCTCCATCGCCTTGTCGAGCTGCCAACCGCAGTCGCAGCGCATCGAGTGGAACACGTCGCCGGTGAGACACTTCGAGTGCATGCGCACGAGCACGTCCTCGCCGGCGCTGATGTCGCCGTACACGAGGGCCACGTGCTCCTGGCGATCGACGTCGTTGTGATAGCCGACGATCCGGAACTCGCCGTGATCGGTCGGCAGACGCGCTTCGGCGACGCGATGCACCAGGCGCTCGTGCTTGAGCCGGTGCGCGACGAGCTGCGCGACGGTGACGAACGTGAGCTGGTGCTCGGCGGCGAACTTCTCCAGCTGCGGACGGCGCGCCGTAGTGCCGTCCTCGTTGAGGATCTCGCAGATCACGCCCGCAGGACGCAGCCCGGCGAGGCGCGCGAGATCGACCGCCGCCTCGGTGTGACCGACGCGCTGGAGCACGCCGCCGTCGCGCGCGCGCAGCGGGAAGACGTGCCCGCCGTGGCGCAGGTCGGCGCGCGTCGCGTTCGGATCGACGGCGACGCGAATCGTCGTCGCGCGATCGGAGGCGCTGATGCCGGTCGAGACCCCGAAGCGCGGCGACGCGTCGATGCTGACGGTGTACGCCGTGCGGTAGTCGTCGAGGTTCGTCTTCGCCATCGGCGACAGACCGAGCGCGTCGATGCGCTCACCGGACATCGGCAGGCAGATCAATCCGCCCGCCTTCTTGATCATGAAGTTGACCATCTCGGGCGTCACCAGCTCGGCGGCGCAGATGAGGTCTCCTTCGTTCTCGCGGCTCTCGTCGTCGGCGACGATCACGAACTTTCCGTCGCGGATGTCGGCGATCGCCTGCTCTATCGTTCCAAACACCATGGCTACGCTCTCAGCAAGCTTTTTACGTACTTCCCCAGCATGTCGGCCTCGACGTGGACCCGGTCGCCGGCCTTCAGGTCGCCGAAGTTGGTATGCCGCAACGTGTATTCAATCAGCGACAGTTGCAGCGCGCCCGGCGCCGGCAGGTCGTTGACGGTCAGGCTGACGCCGTCCACCGCGACCGACCCATGCTGTACCATAAGCTCGGGGAGTCCCGTCGGCAGAGCAAGGTCAACAAGAATCGCATCTTCATGCTGCCGAACGTTTTCCACCGTTGCGACCCCATCCACGTGCCCCTGCACGAAATGGCCGCCGAGCCGGTCGCCGACCTTGAGCGCGCGCTCGAGGTTCACGCGGCGTCCCGCCGTCCAACCGCCGATCGTCGTGCGGTCGAGCGTCGTCGTGACGGCGGCGACGGTGAACCACCCCGCCCCGTGCTCGCGCACCGTCAGGCACGCGCCGTTCACGGCGATGCTCTCGCCGTCGACGAGCCCTTCATATCGACAGTCGATACGAAGCTCCCGTCCCGCTGCGGTCTCCTCGACCCGCGTGATCGTGCCGACCTCTTCAATCAACCCGGTGAACACGGCACCTCGTGCAACGCATACGTGGTCATGACGTCGTCGCCGAACCGGCGCTCGTCCACGACCCGATGCCGACCGTCGCCGAGCGACTCGGCGAAGCCTTCAGGCGCGAACGCGAACGCCTTGGGAGCGTCCGGGCCGAGCTGGAAGGACGATCGAAAGATAACGAGCCGGTCCACGAGGCCCTCGCGGAGCAGCGAACCGGTGAGCCGCGGGCCGCTTTCGACGAACAGCGACCGCACACCCCGGCCGCCGAGCGCGACGAGCGCCTCGTGCAGCGACGGCGCGAGGATGACGTTCGCCCCCGCCAGCTCGGCAAGCGCCTTTCGGTCCATCGGCGCGTCCGGCCGGCCGACGAGAATCGTCTCGATCTCGCGTGCCGTGCGCATGAGGATCGACGAGCGCGGCGTGCGCAGCGACGAATCGAAGACGACGCGCTTCGGCTGCACGCGCGGCCGCGGCGCATCGCGCACCGTGAGCGACGGATCGTCGGCGAGCACGGTCCCGATGCCGACGGCGATCGCATCGGCGTTCGCGCGCAGGTGGTGCACTTCGGCGCGCGATTGCGGGCCGGTGAGCCAGCGACGGCTCCCCGTCGGATCGGCCATCCCGTCGTCGGCCGAGAGCGCGAGCTTGAGCGTCACCCACGGACGGGCCGACGCGATCGCGTTGAAGAACGGGGCGTTCAGCTCGAGCGCCGCGCGCTGTTCCACGCCGATGTCGACCTGAATGCCCGCGTCGCGCAGGCGCACGGCACCGCCGCGGGCCACGCGACTGGGATCGGGCGCGGCGA
>CBHWBX010000441.1:0-3875 GCA_966111935.1 uncultured Gemmatimonadaceae bacterium | reverse complement strand
CCCGAGCGCTCCGAAGGCCGCCCCGACCCGGGCGGCCTTTTTTGTTAACGACACTTTAATTTCCTGAAAGCCCTCGCTACTATCGGCCCGACCTTGCCGGATTGCGTCCCCAAGAGCTCAGCCGGAGAGGTTCCCATGGGAAACACCAAGCCTCACTTGGAGAGAGAGAATGACCTTTAAGACCACCAGGCTCCGCGACGCGATCACCCTCGCGATCGCCGTGGGCTCCGTCGCCGGCACGGGTGCTGCGTTCGCGCAGGACACCACCCCGGCCACGACGGGCGACACCAAGAACGCGCAGGAACTGGGCCGCGTCGAAGTGACCGGTTCGCGCATCCGCCGCGCCGAGTCCGAGACGTCCCAGCCGATCGTTTCGCTTAATCGCGAAGAGATCCAGGCGCAGGGCCTGACCTCGGTCGGCGACGTCATCCAGAACCTCGCTGCCAACGGTTCGACGCTCAATACCACGTTCAACAACGGCGGTAACGGCGAAACCCGCGTCAGCCTGCGTAACCTCGGTTCGAACCGTACCCTCGTGCTGGTCAACGGCCGTCGTTGGGTCGGTGGCACCGGCCTCGGTGGCGCGGTCGACCTCAACACGATCCCGACCGCCGCGGTCGAGCGCATCGAAGTCCTGAAGGCCGGCGCTTCGTCGATCTACGGCTCCGACGCGATCGCGGGCGTGGTCAACGTCATCCTGCGTACGGACTACCAGGGCGCCGAGCTCAACGGCTACCTCGGCATGTTCGACAAGGGCGACGGCTTCAGCCAGTCCTACGACTTCACCATCGGCACCTCCGACGACCGCTTCAGCGCCATGTTCGGCGCGGGCTACGTCAAGCAGGAGCCGGTCATGGCCGGCGACCGCGAGATCTCGGCCGAGCCGACCTTCGGCACGGGCCTGGCGTTTGGCTCCTCGACCATGCCGGGCGGCCGCTTCGCGCTCTGCGTCGCGCCGAACACCTACATCCCGGGCCAGGGCTGCCGCAAGCCTGACGGCACTGCAGCTCCGGAAGTGCGTCCGAACGGCACCACCGGTCAGTTCACGTACGACCCGGGCAAGAGCGGTGTGAACTGGCGCAACCGTACGGGCGCCGACCTGTACAACTTCGCGCCGGACAACTACCTGACCACGCCGCAGGAGCGCAAGTCGATCTTCGGCCGTGCGTCGGTCAACATCACCGACAACGTCAGCGCGTTCATCACGTCGACGTACAACAACCGTCGTTCGGAGCAGCTGCTCGCCGCGATGCCGATCGTGCTCGGTTCGGGCCCCGGCGCGAACAAGCAGTCGCAGCAGATCACGATCTCGCAGTTCAACATCTACAACCCGTTCGGTGCACCGGTCACCCGCATCCAGCGTCGCGCGGTCGAGACCGGCGGTCGTTCGTTCAACCAGAACGTCGACACGTTCGGCTTCAACGGCGGCCTGGAAGGCTCGTTCGAGCGCTGGAACCGTTACTTCACGTGGGACGCGGGCATGGTGTACGCCCGTAACGACGAGAACGACACGACCTACGGCCTGTTCAACGTGCTGGCCCTGCGCAACGCGCTCGGCCCGTCGATGAAGGACGCATCGGGCACCCCGGTCTGCGTTTCGACGCCGGGCAACCTCGCGACCATCATCCCGGGCTGCGTTCCGCTTAACCTGCTGGGCGCGCCGGGCGCGATCACGCCGGACATGCTGAGCTACTCGTCCTTCGTCGCGCACGACGAAACCGCGTACAAGATGAAGGACTACTACGCGAACGTCACCGGCGAAGTCGCCGAGCTGCCGGGCGGCATGCTGGCCGTCGCGGCCGGCGTCGAGCGCCGCACGGAGTCCGGCTACGACTCGCCGGACGCGCTGATCGCCTCGGGTAACACCACGGGCAACGCGCGCACGCCGACGAGCGGTGGCTACTCGGTCAACGAGGCCTACGTCGAATTCTCGATCCCGCTGCTGAAGGACGTCGCCTTCGCCAAGTCGCTCGAGTTCGACATCTCCTCGCGCGTTTCCGACTACAGCAACTTCGGCCAGACCGTGAACTCGGCCTTCGGCTTCAAGTGGCGTCCGATCGACGAGCTGATGGTCCGCGGCAACTGGGCTGAGGGCTTCCGCGCACCGTCGATCCTCGAGCTGTACCAGGGCGTGGCCGACTCGTTCCCGTCGATCCAGGATCCGTGCTCGACCACGTTCGGTGGCGCGTACAACTCCCTCACGCCGGAACAGCGCGCGCGCTGCACCGCGCAGGGCGTCCCGGCCGGCGGCTACGACCAGGGCAATGCCCAGGTCCGCATCAGCGTCGGCGGCAACCCGAACCTCGGACCGGAGACCTCGACCACCAAGACGCTCGGCGTCGTGTGGAGCCCGAAGTTCATCCCGGGTTCGTTCGACGTGTCGCTGGACTGGTGGCGCATCGAGCTGCGTAACGCGATCACCGCGTTCGGCGGCCAGACGATCCTCGACCGCTGCGTGCTGGAAGGCCTGCAGAACTACTGCTCGCTGTACACCCGCGCACCGGGTAACGGCCAGATCATCGACCTGCTGTCGGCCGGCCTGAACATCGGCGCGCAGAACGTCGAGGGTTGGGACCTGACCGCGAACTACAAGCTGCCGGAGCAGAGCTGGGGCAAGCTGTCGTTCTCCTTCGACGCGACCTACCAGTCGCTCAACGAGCAGGATGACGACAACAGCGGCTCGATCGACGAGAACGATCTGGGCAGCGTGGTCGGCGAGTACCAGCAGAGCAACAACAACTGGCGCATCCGCGCGAACCTGATGACCCGTTGGGAGAAGGGTGATTTCGGTGCGACGTGGTTCTCGCGTTACTACTCGCGTCAGGAAGAAGCGTGCCCGTTCTACTACAACGACTACGGCTTCGGCGCGCTCTGCAACGACGCGACCGTGGACGCGGACGGCGTTGTGCAGGCGGGTTCGCAGAACAAGATCGGCGCCACGACGTACCACGATGCCTCGTTCTACTGGAAGGCTCCGTGGAATGCGAAGGTCACGGTCGGCGTGAACAACATCTTCAACAAGACGCCGCCGCTCGCCTTCAACGCGTTCGCCAACACGTTCGATCCGCAGTACGACATCCCGGGCCGTTTCTTCTACCTGTCGTACAACCAGAAGTTCTGATCCCGGCGCTACACCGCTGTACCTGCTACGGCCCCGAAAGGGGCCGTAGTTTTTTTGCGGAGGCGAAACGACGTGTTGCGCGGTGTCGCGAGCGACGGCAATCTCGCCGCATGGCAGACGAAACGCTTACCGAAACCGCCGAGATCGCACCGATGTTCGCGGTGCCGCTCGCGCAGGCGAGACTCGCCGACTATGAGCCGCTCAATGCGCAGCTGAAGGCGCTGCTGCTGGCGCGGGAAGCCCAGCCGCAGATCGCCAACCCTCTCCCGTCACTGAAGCAGCAGCCCGGCGTCTTCGAGAGCCAGTTCGACCTGTTCTCGTGGCCCGATCCTCCGATCCGCCGACTGCGCGACTTCTGCTGGGCCGAACTCGGGCGCACGATCGCTGCGCTCAACGGTTACCCCGCGGCGGACCTTGCGCGCCTGCGCATCCACTCCCACACGTGGTTCCACATCACGCGCCCGCCGGGCTTCGTCATCGCCCATACGCATCCGATGGCGTCCTGGTCGGGCGTCTACTGCGTGGATCCGGGCGAGGCGAGCGACGCCCACCCGGAGTCCGGCGTCCTGCGGTTCCAGAACCCGCACTACTACAGCAACATGTTCCTCGACCCGGGTAATGCGCGCCTGCAGGCGCCCTTCCACCACGGGACGTGGAGCATGCGGCTCCAACCGGGTCAGCTCGTGCTGTTCCCGTCGTGGGTGCAGCACGAGGTGCTGCCCTTCTTCGGCGAAGGCGAGCGCATCACGATCGC
>CBHWBX010000440.1:0-3885 GCA_966111935.1 uncultured Gemmatimonadaceae bacterium | reverse complement strand
CCGCAAATTTTTCCGGCGTCTCGAGGACGGAACGCACGAAGCCCCGCCTGCAGTCACGACTGCGGCGGGGCTTCTGCTGACTTGATATGGGCCTGGGAGGAGTTGAACCTCCGACCTCACGCTTATCAGGCGGAATTCGTGAAAATGTTCGATGTGTTTTCGCGAACGTTTTTGAGCTTCCGCACCCCAAGCGTCGACTGCGAACGAACGCGGTAAATCAACGACTTACGCGCCCTCGACGCGGCGTAACTCACGACACCATCGGCACTACCGAGGCCATCGCTAACGCGGTGGCCTTTTTCGCAGAAACACACAACAAGTTGACAACAGCGAACACGAAGAACGGCGCCGGTTGGCCGGGGTTCGGTGTTCGATGATTTACGCTCGATTCGGTCGGGGCGACAGCGACGTCGACGTGTATTCACGCACGGACGGCGTGCTCGTATGGCACGCCTGCGCGCTCGGACGCGCGCCCGTGTTCGCTGACATCCGCTTCACGAACGCGGCCGAGCTCGTGGCGCATCTGCTGGCCCATCGAGCCGCAGGCTATTCGGTGCCCCAAGACGCCATCGACGCGCTGGCGGTCGAGATGTCGTCGAGGGGTGAGGACAACCCGGCAAGGGAAGGCAACGGGAGCAGCTAGCCGCTCGCCGTGATTCCAACTCCATCCCCCTCCCTTGCCCCCGTCTCCCGTGACTTTCCCGCTGTCCCTCGCCAACCCGTCGTCTGCGCTGCTCGCCCGCCAATGGGCGCAGACGTTCGACGCGCTTCGTGTGCGCTATCTCGCGCCGGCCCCACGTGTCCGACTCGGCGACGACATTCGGTTCCGCGCGACCTTCTTCCTGCCGGCCGCCCGGCAGCGCGTCATCGTGCTGCCGTCCCACGACGATGTCGCCCTCGCAATTCAGCGACAGGCGATTGATGCACTGCCGCGGCGATTCGAGCTCGATGAGTGTCCGGACTTGCCCATCATCCTCGCGCTCCCGGCGGGCGCGCTGCGCGCATGGGACCGCGACGCGCTTCACCGTGGCCCAGCCCTTTCGCCCGCGGTGCATTGCTGTGCCGAATGCGGCCAGTGGTTCTTCTGCGACGACTCCCAGAGCTGGGTCTGTCAGGTGTCGAAGCTCGCCGCGATCCCCGCGGCGACTCCGCCGCGCAGTTCCACCATGAGTAACGTTGTCTGGGGCGTGCTCGGCGCCGGCGGCGGCTACCTCCTCGGGCGGCGATAGCGATGCCCCGCGGCGGACGTCGACTCTCCCAGCACGAGATCGACGCCGTCCTGCGTCGACTCTTTCCTGCGAAGAAATGGAAAGGGGACGGTCGTCCGTCGCGATCCTGCTAGCTACAAGCAGCCCTCAGAGGTCGCGATCCGGCGCGGCACGAATCCGTACTGCCGACAGTGGACGCCAAAGGATCGACCGACCTGTACGGTCTGCCACACTAGGAATTAGTTGCCCATCGCGTCCTATTGCAGCCGGATTTAGATTCGCGCTGCTACGGGCGCGACATCCCGGCAAACCTACGGCGAGGCGATCATGGCAACAGGCATCGAGTGGACCGACGAGACGTGGAATCCCATGACGGGATGCACGAAGATTTCGGCCGGCTGCGATCACTGCTATGCGATGACGGTCGCCAACACGAAGACGCGTGACATCTACCTGCGTCAACTGCCGGTGGTCGACAACGACGCCAACCGCGCCGATCCGTTCGCGCCGAGGTTCTGGGAAGATCGTCTCGAGAAGCCGCTCTCGTGGCGAGAACCGCGTCGGGTCTTCGTGAATAGCATGTCCGATGTCTTCCACGCGCACTTCTCGTTCGAGATGATCCAGCGTGTGTTCGAGGTAATGAACGAAGCGCACTGGCATCAATTCCAGGTACTCACGAAGCGACCGGAGCGCGCGCTTCGCTACGCTGATCGTCTCGCATGGTCCTCGAACATCTGGATCGGCACATCGATCGAGAACATGGACGTCGCGCACCGGGCCGAGTCGCTGCGACAGATCGACGCGGCCGCGGTTCGATTTATCTCGGCCGAACCACTCCTCGGCTCTCTTGACGCGCTGGACTTGTCCGGCATTGAGTGGGTAATCGGCGGCGGCGAGAGCGGAATTGGCGCGCGGCCGTGCGCGCGTGAGTGGGCTCGAGGATTACGCGACAACTGCGAGCGCGCCGGCGCGGCGTTCTTTTGGAAACAGTGGGGCGGCAGAACACCGAAGTCAGGCGGGCGCGAGCTCGACGGCGTGATCTACGATGCGTACCCAGTCGAACTGGCGATCGCCTAAAAAAAGCTTCCCTGTGCCGTAGTGCGATCCGGCTTATCGCGCGACCAGTCCGCGAACTTCGCTGCTACGGGAGAGTTCGTCGCGAAGATCATCCTATACATTGGAATGGTCCCCTGGCGACTCACGGATCGGACAATCGATGCGAACTCGAAACCGGCGACCGTCTTGAGACGGCGGACGTACAGATCGATTACAGCCTCTCGAACCTGCCGAGCCGTCGCCCCGGTGCGCGGGCGTGCAAGAATCTCCTCCCAGTCGGTCGTTCCAAAAAATCTGTTCAGCGCTGCTGCGTTTGGGCGGATCGCGTCCTCACTCCACCCCATCATCCTGTTGATGGCTGTGTGTGAGGGGAAAAGCATGTAGAAATCGATGCTTGAGTGGCCCTGCGCGTGGAGCGCCATAACCGAAGACCATGGCCAGTGCTTCGGTCGAGTAATGTCAGCGACAACGAGCGCGAAGGCTTTTGTATCGATGCGACTCAAAATGCTCGGGAGCGCTCTGTTCGCGTCGTCTAGAAGCAGATGCGTATTTGGTTCGGGGACCGGACATTCCCCAGCGGCCCTTAGCCTTCTCACTCGTTCGACTAGTGCCGCGTGATCGTCTTCATCGTTGTTCACCCCGACTGCGTGGGTAAGATGGATACGTGAATCGGATTGAGCCGAGAGGGGTAAGGCGCGCAGGAGGGAGCCGGGGAAGTTCTCTCCGGAGCGACGATCCTGGTTTCGCCCTGGGCCTGCGAACAGGTCGACGTACCATCGCTGAAGCTTTGGCCCGCGCCGCGCCTTGCCTGTGACTTGAAGCGACGGCGGGATAATGTCGTCGAGGAACGACAGTTTTCGCTTCGCCCACTCGCCGCTCTTCCTAGCTCTGAGATCGTCGTCACCGACGACCCAATCGTTCTCTCTAACGGGAGTCATCCGTCAACGATCCGGCACATCGGCGATATTAGCAAGCGCTTAATCTTTCAGTGCGCTTCTGTAAGTCAGATTCAAATCCCACTGCACACCAAGCCCCTCGGCGACCCGCTCCAGCGTCGCGATCATGAGGTTGCTCTCCGGAGACTCGATCTTGGACATCTGCTGGCGCGTCATTCCGAGCCGCTCGGCGAGCTGCCCCTGCGAGAGCTCCGCCGCGGCGCGCGCCCAGCGAATGAGGACACGCGCGCTCACCGAGAGCGCCGGCGCGATCCGCAACACCCACTCCTCCGCCCGCGGCTTATACGACGGCCGCGGCGGCGCCGAGCCATCGAGCATATAGGCGTCGAGCCAGCCTTCGAGCGCCTCGCGCGCGACGAGATAGACGTCCTCGCCCGGGTCGGCGAACGTCGCGCAGCCCGGACAGTCCGGAAATTCGACGGTCGTTGCTTGGCCTTCGTGCGCGAGCACCGCCACGTATTCCATGTACGATCCTCCCCTCGGACCGAGGGCGATGGGTCAGACGATCACAACGGCGTAGCCGGGCAAAACAACTGGAGACCAGACTTGCGCTCGATCACCCAAAGTGAAGAAGGGCTCGAGCCTGTTCGCTCGAGCCCTTCGAGGACCGCTAACAGGCCTCGCTGGGTCTAAAATCGCAAACCGAGTGAGATCGGTACGAATCG
>CBHWBX010000439.1:0-3919 GCA_966111935.1 uncultured Gemmatimonadaceae bacterium | reverse complement strand
CGCTGATGCCGGCATCGCTCTACGCGTACGCGCGCTGGTGCGACGAGCGCACGGCAAAGCGCGCGCTATGGTTCGGCGTGTGGACCGGACTCGCCGTGATGGCGAAGTTCTCGAACGTCGCCTTCCTCGGCCTCGCACTCATTCTCGCCGAGCTGTGGCGCCTCTGGTCGACGCGACGCGCCGGCGAGCGATGGGAGCTGCCGGTGCAGCAGCTCGCCGGCGCGATCGGCGTGGGTGCGCTGGTGATCTGGGCGACCTATCGCTTCAGCTTCGGCCCGATCGGGACGACGGGCATTCCGGTTCCGGCACCGGAGCTGTTTCGTGGCCTAAAGGTTTTTCTCTCGCACGGCACGCTCGGCCACCCGGCGTTCCTGCTCGGCCGTCACAGCGACACGGGCTGGTGGTACTACTTCCCCGTCGCGATCGCCGTGAAGACGCCGCTGCCGATCCTGCTGTTCGCGATCCTCGGCGTCGCCCAGACGATCGCCGACCTTCGCAAGCGCGACGCACGCTTCGACGTCGCACTGCCGCTGATCGCGGTGACCGCGGTGCTGCTGATCGCGATGAAGACGAAGGTCGACATCGGCATTCGCCACGTGCTGCCGCTCTATCCGTTCATGGCGGTCCTCGCCGCGCGCGGGGTGATCGAGCTGTGGAACCAGGCGCGCGACCGTCGCGTCGCGCAGACCTTCGTCGGCGCGCTCGCAGCCTCATCGCTCTACATCACGATCGCCGCGCATCCCGATCACATCGCCTACTTCAATCCACTCGCCGGCGATCACCCCGAGCGCGTGCTCGTCGACAGCAATCTCGATTGGGGGCAGGACCTGTATCGTCTCGCCGAGGTGATCGAGAAGCAGAAGCTCGACTCGGTGAAGGTCTCGTACTTCGGATCGGCGGACATCGCCGCGGCGGGCGTGCCGCGGGCGCGACGGTTAGGCGATCGGGAGATCGCGAGCGGATGGATCGCGGCGAGTGAGACGAGGCTGGCGGGGGTGTGGGTGGGGAATGCGGTGCGGTGGCTGTATGAGTACCCGCCCGTTGGGAGAATCGGGAAGTCGATGATCCTGTTTTATGTGCCGCCGGACCGACCGCCCATCCTGCCGCCTCCATTCTGACCCCTTGCGCGGCTGCGCCGCGCGGTAGCGGAGCAAGCGCCTGCGGCGCTTGCGGCTTGGGAGCGGGCTACGCCCGCTGGTAGCTGAGACGGCGTGAAAGGAAAGGGCGCCCCGTGGGGCGCCCTTACCTCATTAGATCCCGCGTCGCGAAGCGACGCTCCCCTTCCGCGCGGCGAAGCCGCGTTCCGCTACGGCAGCGGGATGGCGCCAGCCATCACGCTGCTCGAACGGTAGCCGGGGACGAGAGCCGGACCACAATCGACCCACCCGACGGCACACACCCCTGATAGTTCGCCGTGGCCGACGCCGCCGCGGCACCGGCGGCTGCACCGGCGGCACCACCGATCACCGCGCCCTTCGTCGACTTGCCGAGGATCTTGCCGGCGATCGCGCCCGCAACCGCGCCGACGGCCACCTTCTGGACGTCCTTCGACTGGGGCTGGTCGCGCACGCGGTCGACCGAGGCCGAGGTGACCGTGCCTTCGATCGGATAGGTGCGGCCGTTGAAGGTCACCGAGTTCACGGCGAACTCCATCACCACCGGGTCGTTCGCGTTCTCGCTGCGCTTGAGCTGCGTGACCGTGAGGTTGAGCGTCGCGCCGGCCGGGATCACCGCGCCGTTCGAGCCGCTGACCGCATTCTCCACCGTGGCCGTAACGTGATCACCGACCGCGTTCGTGTTCGTGCAGATGCGCGAGTTCGCATGCGTCGTCAGCGTCGCACCCGCCGGAATCGTCCCGACCGCGCCGCCGCCCGTCGAGCCAGGGTTGCTCGAGGCACCCGGGTTCGTGGTCTGCGTATTGCCGCTCGCGGTCTTCACCGGGGCCGGCGTGCTCGGCTTCGGCGCCGGGGTCGTACGGGCCGGCGTCTTCGTCGTCCCGCTGGTCGAGGGACGCGTCGTGCGCGCCGGCGGATTGTTCGTCCGCGGCGTCGTCGTCGGCGCCGAAGCGGCACCGCCGGCCGGGACGTCCTGTAGCTGCGGCTGCGCGGTGGTGTCGCGGTTCGCGAGGGCGAGGTCGCGGTTCAACGTGGTGTCGGTCTTCAGCGCGGTGCTGTCGACCTTGCCGGAGTCCGATTTGCACGCGCCGAGCAGCGTTGCCGCAGCGAGAGCAGTCGCACCCAGGTGGCGGGTATATTTCGACATGGGATTTCCTCCTGGAGTGAGCTGAGCCGTGGCAACGAATATGCCAACGCTGAGCTCTCTTCGACGCCTACTTCCCTATTACCGCCCGTACCGGGGCGATGTTGCATGGGGATTGGCGCTCGTCGTCGCGTCCGCTGCGTTTTCGAGCGTCGTTCCGTGGTTTTTGCGTCGGGCACTGGATGCGATCCGCGCCGACGCCCCGCTCAAATACATCTGGCTGCTTGCTGCGGCGATGATCGGCGTCACACTCGTCGGCGGTGTGGGCCGGTTCGCGATGCGACAGCTGCTGAACGGCGTGAGCCGCCACATCGAGTACGATCTGCGTAACGACCTCTTTACGCAACTCGAGCGGCTCGATCCAAGTTACTACGCCCGGATGCGAACCGGCGACCTCATGGCCCGGCTCACCAACGACCTGAGCGCGGTCCGCATGGCCGTCGGCCCGGCGATCATGTACCTCGCCAACACGGTCTTCGGCGGGACGTTCGCGCTCGCGTTCATGATCGGCATCTCGCCGCGGCTCACGGCGATCGCCGCGCTGCCGATGCTCCTGCTCCCGGTGCTCGGCATCGTGCTCGGTCCGTACATCCATCGGCGGTTCGAGGAAGTGCAGGCGCAGTTCAGCGACCTCACGACGCTCGCGCAGGAGAATCTCGCCGGCGTGCGGGTCGTGCGTGCATTCCGGCAGGAGCGCTCGGAGATCGAGCGCTGGGAGAAGCTCAACGAGGATTATCTCGACAAGAACATGAGCCTCGCGCAGCTCTACGCGATCATGCAGCCGGGGTTCGGCGTGCTCGCGGGCTTCGGGATGGTCGTGGTCGTCGGCTACGGCGGCATGCTCGTCGTGAACGGGACGATCACCGTCGGCGCATTCGTCGCGTTCGCGATGTACCTGGGCATGCTCACGTGGCCGCTGATCGCGCTGGGGTGGGTGATCAATCTCTTCCAGCGCGGCGCGGCGTCGATGACGCGGCTGCTCGACGTGCTCGACGCGCGGCCGCTGCTCGTCGACGCCGATCAGGCGCGCGTGCTGCCGTCGCTCGCGCCGGGAACGACCGGCCGCCGGATCGAGTTCGACAAGGTGGGCTTTCACTATCCGGCCGAGCCCGGAACGGAGCCGCGCTGGGTGCTGCGCAACGTGACGTTCACCGTACCGGCGGGCGCGACGGTGGGCGTCGTCGGCGCAACGGCGAGCGGTAAAAGCGCGTTGATCGATTTGGTACCGCGCTTGTTCGATCCGCAGGAGGGTGAGATCCGGATCGACGGCGTGCCGATTCGTGACCTCGCGCTCGCGGATCTGCGACGGGAGATCGGCTACGTGCCGCAGGAGAGCTTTCTCTTCAGCGACACGATCCGAAGCAATCTCGAATACGGCACCAATGAAGCCGACGCGGGTACTTGGGCGTCTGACATCGCGCAGCTGGGCGAGACGATCAGGGATTTTCCTGGCGGCTACGACACCCTGCTCGGTGAGCGGGGCATCAACCTGTCGGGTGGACAGAAGCAGCGGGCGGCACTCGCCCGGGCGCTCGCGCGCAAGCCGCGCATCGTGCTCCTGGACGACGCGTTGTCCGCGGTGGACACGCACACCGAGGCGGAGATCCTTCGCGCGCTGCGGACGGCATTGGCCGGACGCACGGCGATGATCGCGTCGCAC
>CBHWBX010000438.1:0-3926 GCA_966111935.1 uncultured Gemmatimonadaceae bacterium | reverse complement strand
GTGATCGATGAATTGGCCGAGCGTGTGATCGAACCGCTGCGGCCCGTCAAGAAACAGCAGCCGAAGACGCAAAAGAGGAGACGCGCATGACGACGTTATTCACCGCATACCTCGCCGGAACCCAAGCCGAGATGGGCGAACAGCACGGCAAGCTCGTTGCCGACGACGCGCACCGCTTGCTCGAGTTCTATCGCACGATGCCGGAGCGCGCGCTCGCCGGTGACATGAAGGGCGTCGCCGGCCAGATCGGACGCAACATCGCGCGTCAGGTCGCGCTCGTTTGGCAGCGCCGGCTCGCGAAAGATCGACCGGCCGAGATGGTCGAACGCTCGCGCGCGTTCATGCGTGCCGTCGGCGTACCCGACGATGCGCTCCTGACGCTGTCGATGATGGACGTCCTGCAGAACTGCGTGTCGCTCGCGGCGCGCGGCAAGCTCGGCCCGTTCGCGAATCCGATCGCACCACGTGTGGCAGCGGCCGCGATTCCGGCGTGCTCGACGATCGTCGCGTGGGGCGATGCCACCGCCGACGGTGAGCTGATGTTCTCGCGCAACTTCGACTTCCCCGGCGTGGGCGTGTGGGACGCGGCGCCCGCGTTCGTCGTTTGCGCACCGACCGGCGGCCAGCGCTACGGCTTCTTCGCGACGAAAGGTGCCGACGCACCGGTCGTGACGGTGACGAACGAAGCCGGCCTCGTGATCGCACCGCACACGCGCTGGCACGCAGGTGTCACGTTCGGCGGCGGCATGATCCTCGACCTCATCCACGAGATCGCCCGTCGCGCCGAGACGCTCGAAGACGCCGTGCGCATCGCGCGTGAGCGGCCGACGTCGTCGAGCTGGGGCGTGTGCATCGGGTCTGCGCGAGAGAAGTCGGCACTCGTCCTCGAAATCGCCGGTCCCGCTGTCGAAGTGGTACGGCCGACGCCCGGCGCGAGCTTCCTCGTGTGCGCGAATCGTTACCGCTCGGAATCGCTGCAGGCGGGACAGCTGGCCGCATCCTCAGCGTGGTCGCTGCACTCGGAACGTCGCGAGCGTCGCTTACGTCACCTCGTCGAGACCCGGCCCGCGCCGCTGACGCCGGAGATTGTCGCGCGGTTCATGGGCGACCGCCGCGATGTCGACGCGCCTGAGCGCGAGCGCAACATGGGCGCGATTCCGTGCCAGCCGACGAACGTGCACTGCGCCGTCGTCATCCCGACGAAGATGCGCGCGCTCGTCGGTATTGATCGGGCACCAGCATGCGAAGGCACGTGGGCCGACATGACCTGGACCTGGGACGGCAAGTTCTCGACGACGAATCGCACGGACATCACGGCGCCGCACACGGCCGCGACGAAGCTCGTGCATGAAGCAGCAAAGGCGTACGAGACGTCGCACGACATCAAGCTCGCGCGTGCCTCGATCGAGCGCGCGGTCGGTCTCGAGCCGGACGATCCGTCGTTGCGGCTCACGGCGGCGTGGCTCGCGATGGAAGATGGCGCGCCCGATCGCGCGATCGTCCATGTGCATGCGGGCCTCGCGACGGAAACGGAAACGTATCGCCGCGGTCAGTTCCTCTTGTGGGGGGCACGCGCCGCGCAGAAGACGGAACCGGCGCTCGCGACGAAGTGGACGCACGAGCTACTTCGCTTGTCGGGCCCGCACGTCGAAGAGCTGAAGGTCGCGGCAAAGAAGAAGTACCGCGGGAAGCCCCACGTGAACTTCATGATGTCGGACGCGTACTAGGTTCCGACGGTACCGCTGCACTGCGGCAGCGAGTTCGGCGGCGGCGGTGCGTAGTAATCGGTCTCCTGCGAGCGATACGTCCAGTTGTAGTAGTCGCTAATCATCACGAGTCCGGGCCCGCCATCCGCGAGGGACATCGGGTGCACTGAGGAGACCCGCTCGATCTGCTGCTCCGGTGCCCACGTGCATTGATTCCAGGTCGTCCAAAAGACCTGCAAGCCCCCGGCGCGGCGGTGGACGAGGTGCAGGTAGCCGCCGGTCACGGCCAGCTTCGGCTCGTCGCCATGGATCTGCGAACCCGACGGTCCTGCTTTCACGGCACGCGGCGCTGACCACGTTCCCGGGGTGCCGCCCACGTCGTGGGTGATCGTCACGATCGCGTCGCTTCCGCCGTCGCCGTATGCCAAGTAGAGCTTGTTCGCGTAGGCCGCGAGCGACGCGCGCGTCGACGTCGTCCTGCTGCGGCCGATGTTGACGGCAGGCGCGACGTACCCGCCCGCAGTCATCGTGGTCGCCCACAGCTGGAGCTCGCCGTAATAGTTTTCGCGCGCGCCGACCATCCACAGCTTGCCGTCGAACGCGGCGAGCGCGGGCGCGCCGGTGTCCGTCGTGAGATCGAGCTTGGTGTTCTCTAGCCACGTCTCGGTCACTGGATCGAAGCGCGAGAACCAAACGGCGCGGTTGTCCGTCTCGCCGATGTGGAGCATGTACAGGTAGCCGTCGAACGCGGCGAGACTCACTTGGTCGCTTGTCTTTTGGCCGGGGATGACCACGGGCGCGCTCCATTGGTAGAAGCCCGTGCGCTTGCGCCAAAACATGGTCTTGTCTCCGTCTTTCTCGCCGGTGGTGACCATGTACGTGGTCCCGTTGAGCGTCGCGATCTGCGCGCCGTATCGGCTGAGTCCTACGGGCGACGTGTAGTACCAGTCCGACGCCGCGAGCTCGCTTTCGGTTTCAGCGAGCGGTTCAGTGGTGTCGAGGCAGGCGGTGAGGAGAGTGAATATCAGCAGTCCGAGATGAAATCGCATGGTGCCCGCGGCATAGGCACGCGCCGTGCCGCACGCATGTCCGCGAAATCACCGAACGCGCTCGGGCGTGGTCCACGTTCGTGGTCCACCCCAGGTCCACTACTTCTTCGTCAGCACCGCGCCGTAGTTGTTCGCGGTCTTCTCTTCGTTGCGATCCGTCGCTGGCGGCGGCTCGGGCGAGAGCGCACTGATACGGGCGCGTGTTTCTTCGTCGAGCGTCACGTTCGCGGCGGCGAATGCGGGCGCGAGCTGCTCGACGTTGCGACCACCGGCGAGCACGCTCGTGACGCCCGGATGCGACATCACCCAGGCGACGGCGAGCGTGACCGGGTGGTGACCGAGCTCGGCGGCCAGCGTCGTGAAGCGCTCGGCGACTTCGTAGAACGAAGGGTTGCCGTAGCGCGTCTCGTACATCTTCCACTCGACCAAGCGGCCCTTGTCGGGCTTCTTGCCGACGCCGTACTTGCCCGTGAGCAGGCCACCGCCCGTCGGTGAGTACGGGATGACGGCCACGCCTAGCGATTGCGCCATCGGCAGCAATTCAATTTCGGCGGTGCGCTTCACGAGGTTGTACATCGGCTGCACGGCGACGATTGGCGCGAAGCCTTCGCAGCGCGCGACACCGAGCGCATGCGCGACCTGCCATGCGGAGAAGTTCGAGCACGCCGGGTAGAGGATCTTGCCCTGGCGCACGAGATCCTCGACGGCACGCAGCACCTCGTGGATGTCTGCGTTGTCATCGAACCGGTGTAGATAGAACAGGTCGATGCGATCCGTTTGCAGCCGGCGTAACGACGCTTCGACCGAACGGACAAGGTGATATCGCGACGAGCCGCGCGCATTCGGGCCCGGCCCCGTCGGGAAATACGCCTTTGTTGCGAGCACGATGTCGTCGCGCTCGCCGCGCATCATCCGGCCGAGGAACTCTTCGGACCGGCCTTCGTTGTAGACGTCGGCGGTGTCAACGAGGTTTACGCCCGCATCGCGCGCCGCACGCCAGATTTGGCCAGCGGTCGCTTCATCGGCGTCACCGCCGAATGACATCGCACCGAGTGCGATCGGCGAGACCTTGACCCCGGTCTTCCCGAGGAACCGCATCTAGCGATTGAAGGCGGCCTCGATGCGCGAGAGGACCTTTTCCTCCGACGCCGAGACCTTGCCGATACCGAGG
>CBHWBX010000437.1:0-3959 GCA_966111935.1 uncultured Gemmatimonadaceae bacterium | reverse complement strand
TTCGGGGGGCCACAACACCGGGGGGGGGGGCGGGCCGGCTGGCGCGCGGGTCCCCCGGCGCCCCCCGCCCCCCCCCACTTCGAGCAGCGCGGACTTCACGTCGCCGCTCGCGACGCCCGACGCCGCGTTGAGCGCCTGGGCGAGCGGCATGCCGACGGGGAGCAGCGCCGCCATCGCGCGCGTCACTTCGAGGACTTCGCGGCGCCGGCCGACGCGGAAGCCGCGCGCGCTGGTACCGGCACCGTCCGCGGCCTCGGAGACCTCGAGCACGAACAGACCGCGCTCCTCGAGTGAACGCGTGAGCGCGCCGGTGCTCACCGCCTGCGCATGCCCTCGCGTGCGCTTGCCGGCGCCGTCGACGGCCTGGTACGCGTAAGTCGGCATCGGTGATTACTGCTCCTCCCTGCGGCGCTTTGCACCTTCGGTCGGAGTACCGAGGTACATATCTACTTCCAGCTCGTGATATCCGCGTCTTCGCCTTCACCGCCCGGCTTGCCGTCGGCGCCGTACGAGACGAGGTCGTACCCCGTGGTGTTCGTCTGTCCCGGGAAGAGATAGACATACGCACGTCCCCACGGGTCGAGCGGCACCGGCTTGCGCAGGTACGGCGCGCGCCAGTTCGCCGGCGGATCGATCGTGGGCTTTTCCCAGAGTGCGTTGAGGCCCTGCTCGGTGCTCGGGTAGCGTCCGTTGTCGAGGCGATATGCGTCGAGCGCGGCGCCGAGCATCTCGATCTGCGACTTGGCCGTGGCGTCCTTCGCCGCACCGACGTGCTGGAAGATGTTCGGCGCGACGAGCGTCGCGAGAATCGCGATCACGACGATCACGACCAGAATCTCGATCAGCGTGAATCCGGCGCGACGGCGGCGGCGGGACTCGACACGCGCGGTCCGGGACGACCGCGAGGAGGGAAAAGCGCGCGACAATGTCATCGTCGAAGGGGGGTGCGTCGAACCGGGACGAGAATTGGACACCGTGAACGTCGAAACGGTTTTCACGCCTACCGTTAGGCGTAATCGCCCAATACAACGTTAAGACCCGGCCGAGGGATAGACACCCTCATGCCCCCATGGATTCCCGGGGGGTTACCGCGAGCGGTTTACCGTGAGCTGTAGGCAGTCCCGACGGCTGTAATGCCCGGTGACGTCAAGGTTCATCGATTCCTCCCGGACCCGGTCGAGTTCGAGCGTCGCCGTGAGGATGATCGGCTCCTCGTAGACCGGTCCGGCCAGGTACTGCCCGTCGGGGCCGATGATCGCGCTGCCGCCGCGAAGCACGAACTGCTCCGGCGACGCCACCCGCTCGGGGTGCGGCTCGAGCTCGGGCGGGAGATCCCGTGCCCGCTGGAGCGAGCCGGCGGCAATCACGAAGCAGCGTCCTTCGAAAGCGTAGTGCCGGCTCGCCACCTGGAGCATCTCGTGCGCGGTCGGCCAGAGCGCGACGTGGATGTCTTCGCTCGAGTCGTGCATCGCCTGGCGCGCGAGCGGCATCCAGTGCTCCCAGCACACGAGCGCGCCGACGCGTCCAGTCGGCGTGTCGACCGCGCGCAGGCCGTTCGCATCGCCGAGCCCCCAGACCATTCGTTCGGTATAGGTCGGCACGAGCTTGCGGTGATGGTTGAGCAGCCGGCCGTCGGGCGCAAACATTAGAATACTATTATAGAGCGTCCCACGCCCTGGACCGTGCTCGACCCGCTCGGTCACGCCGACGACCAGCGTGACGCCGGCCTCGCGTGCGATCGCGCCGAGCGCGGCACCGCTGTCTCCGTCGACGACGACACTCTCCGCGGCCATGCGAGCGAAGACGCGCTTCACCGGCGGGTGATCCCACAGCGCGACGTCGCGACAGACGTCGAGCCAGACGGGATAGCCGGGGAGCCATGTCTCGGGAAACACCACGAGCTGTGCCCCGCGCGCGACAGCTTCCGCCGTCAGGCGTCGCGTGCGCTCGAGCCCTTCGGCGAGCGTCGGCGCGACTTCCGCCTGGACCACCGCTACGGTAACCGTGCTCATGTCATCGACGGAAGACGAAGTACACCGCGCCGACCATGCAGAGGCCCGCCCACAGGAAATCCGTCTTCAGCGGCTGCTTCATGTACAGCACGGCGAACGGGATGAACACGGCGAGCGTGATCACCTCCTGCATCACCTTGAGCTGTCCGAGCGAGAGCGTGCCGAAGCCGAGCCGGTTCGCCGGCACCTGGAGCGTGTACTCGAAGAAGGCGATCCCCCAGCTGACGAGGATCGCGACGATGAGCGGCTTGTTGCCGAGGTTCTTCAGGTGCGCGTACCAGGCGAACGTCATGAAGATGTTCGACCCGACGAGCAGCGCTGCCGAGCGAAGGATCACGGGGTTCATCAGAGATCTCAGACGACGTCGAGAGGTTGGTACGGCGCGGCCGGCAGCTCGATCTCGATCGTATCGCCCGCGCGCACGATTCCGCCGGCGAGCACGACGCTCATCACGCCGGTCTTGCGGACGACGTTGCCTTCGGCGTCGCGTCCCACGCATTCGGCGAGCAGGCCGCGCTGGAATCGATCGATCTGGAGGCAAGGATTGCGCAGCCCGGTGATCTCGACGACCGCGTCCGCACCGAGGCGAAGGCGTGTGCCGCGAGGGAGCGCGAGCAGATCGACGCCACGCGTCGTGACGTTCTCGCCAAGGTCGCCCGGGCGAACCTCGAAGCCCGCGGTCGCGAGCTCGTCGTGCAGCTCGCCGTGGATGAGGTGGACCTGTCGCAGGTTCGGCTGCGACGGATCGCGCGCGACGCGCGATCGGTGCTTGACGGTCGTGCCGAGGTGGGCATCGCCGTCGACGCCGAGCCCGGCGATGAGGACGATGGAATCCTGGAGCGGCTTACTGAATGAGTGTTCGCCGCTGCTCGATACCGCGGCGATGAACGGCTGGGTCATACCGAAATATCGCTACGGCTCGACGACGAGGGCGAATGGGTTGGAGCGGCGGTATTCGACCGGGATCGGGGTGCCGAGATTGATCGGAGGGCCCATCGAGAATCCTTTGACGATCTCGCCCCAGACCAAGCGATAGATGCCGGGCACGTAGGCGACGCTGAACTGGGGCGCGATGCGCGATCCTTTCCCTCCCCCGCCGACGTAGACCGCGGTTTCCGCCTGTCCTTTCGGTGGGATGGTCACGATGGGGCCGAGACAGCCCGCGACGGCGTCGCTCCAAGCAGGCGTCCACGTGCCGTTGTCCAAGCGCTCGAGGTACGTGGCACTTTGGCCATTGCAGGTGATGACTGACGACGTGTCGCTGAGTGGGTTGAAGATCGTCGCGCGCACGGGCACGTTGCCGTGATCGTAGAAGTAGCCGTAGCTCGTGAACGATGAGTGCAGATGATAGATCAGACTGTCCGTCTGAATCGCCGGCCCCGGATCCCGCACGACGTTGGGCACGACCCCGCCGTCCGGAATGCGAACGTCGAACTCGTTCGAGCCGAAGCCACCGTATCCAATTCGAAAGCGCCCGGCGATCACGCCGACATACGTCTGCGATGCGTTGTCGAATCGGTTCGGACCGCGAAGCACGATCGTGTCCGTGCGCGTCGCCCCACCCGCAACGACGATCGGCTGGTCGTTACCGACGCACGCCCAGGTGGGGGCGTACCCAGCGCCCTCTTTGCTCACGGGCCACGTGACGGCGACGCTGTAGATCGGTGAGGTCGATGTCGGCGTGCAGCGATCGAGCGAGATTGGCCCCAACGTTGGATTTCGGAACGTCGTGACGACTCTTACGACCACCTGCCCATACCCGATGGGGACGGCGGTGTACGACGCGGAGTCCGTCCGGATGCTCACGGCGTTCGGGTCGACGAGCGCGATCTAACGGCCGCACGCCGCGGCCGTCAGTAGGACAACGCTCATGAGATTTCGCATATGCCGCATGCGCCAATGATATGACCGCGCGCCCACAAAAAGAAAGTGCGCGGCTCACATGCC
>CBHWBX010000436.1:0-3974 GCA_966111935.1 uncultured Gemmatimonadaceae bacterium | reverse complement strand
TTCCCGGGACGCTGCACGTTGCCGCAGACCGAGAAGAGCTTCGTGCCCGTGCTCTTCGGGTTCTCCGGACGGCCGAACTTCTTGTACCAGTCGGCGCCGTTGTTGAGGATGTGCGGCACCGCGGCGAGCGTCTCGACGTTGTTGATCGTCGTCGGCTGCGCGAACACGCCCGCGACCGCCGGGAACGGCGGCTTGATGCGCGGATTGCCGCGACGGCCTTCGATCGAGTTCATCAGCGCGGTCTCTTCACCGCAGATGTACGCGCCCGCGCCGCGATGCACCCAGACGTTGACCGTCTTGCCGGTGCCCATCGCGTTCTTGCCGAGAATCCCGGCCGCGTAGGCTTCCTTGATCGCGTTCTCGACGCGAACGATGGGCTCGGTGAACTCGCCGCGGATGTAGATGTACGCCGTCTCGGCGCCGATCGCGTACGCGCCGATCGCGCAGCCCTCGACGAGGGCGTGCGGGGTCCAGCGCATGATCTCGCGATCCTTGAACGTGCCCGGCTCGGACTCGTCGGCGTTGCAGCAGAGGTAGTGCGGCTTGCCGTCGCCCGGCTTCATGAACGACCACTTCACACCGGTCGGGAAGCCGGCGCCGCCGCGACCGCGGAGCCCCGAGTCCTTCACGATGTTCACGATGTCGCCCGGTGCCATCGACAGCGCCTTCTGGAGCGCCGTATAGCCGCCGCGCTTCTTCCAGCCGTCGAGCGTGATCGCCTCGGGCTCTCCGAAATGCTTGGAGAGCACGAGCGTCTCGCGCGGATGCGGTTTGTGTGGATATCCCATGCTTACTCTAGTCCGGCGAGAATTTCGGGCACGCGCTCGGGCGTGACCGATTCGACGAAATCTTCGTTGATCTGGACCGGCGTGGCGAAGCCGCACGCGCCGAGGCACTCGACCTCGATCACCGCGAACTTGCCGTCGGGCGAGGTCTGCCCGAGCTCCTGACAGCCCGTGTGCTTGAGGAAGGCGTCGACCACCGCCTCGGCGCCGCACGCGTTGCACGGCGACGTCGTGCACACCTGGATGAAATGCTTCGCCACCGGGTGCTGGTGGTACATCGTGTAGAACGTCACGACGCCCTTGATGTACGCGGGCGTGAGGTCCAGCACCTCGGCGATCTCGGCGACGCCTTCATCGCTGATCCAGCCGCGCTCATGCTGCACCATCCAGAGGGCAGGCAGCAGGCCGGCCATCTTCGTGGGATAGCGCGACAGGACGTCGTCGAGCTCCTTGCGACGCGCGCTGCCGGCGCTGAACACCGGGACGTAGGGCGTGTGGTCGTGATGCCCGTGACCGTTGTCGGTCACGAAGCCCTTTCCGTCGGTCGGACCCCAGTCCGCGGGCGCGCGGAAATATTCCGCGGTGCTCGTCTTGGGTGTGCTCATCGGTCGATCTCTCCCATGACGATGTCGATCGACGCGTTGATCGCGATGACGTCGGAGAGCAGATGGCCTTCGACCATCCGCGGAATCGCCGAGAGGTTCACGAACGACGGCGGACGAATGCGCCAGCGCACCGGCTTCGACGAGCCGTCGGACACCATGTAATACCCCTTCTCGCCCTTCGGGCTCTCGACGGCCACGTACGACTCGCCGATCGGTGGACGCGGGCCTTCCATCACCTGCTTGAAGTGATGGATCATCGATTCCATGTCGCTCGTCGCGCGGCTCTTCGGCGGCAGGATGACGCGATGGTCATCGACGTTCACCGGGCCGTCGGGGAGACGCTTGAGCGCCTGCGCGAGGATGCGCGTCGACTGACGCAGCTCTTCCATGCGCACGAGGTAGCGGTCGTAGACGTCACCGTTCGTGCCGACCGGAACCTCGAAGTCGTACGTCTCGTAGTCGAGATACGGGAAGTCCTTTCGAACGTCGAACGCGACGCCCGACGCCCTGCCCATCGGGCCGGACAGGCCGTAGTTGATCGCCTCTTCCGGCGACATCACGCCGAGTCCGACCGTGCGGCCGACCCAGATGCCGTTGCGGGTGACGACGCGGTCGATCTCGTCGACGACCTTCGGGAAGGTGTTCACGAAGGCCGTGAGGCCGTCGGTCCAGCCGTCCGGGATGTCGGCGCCCATGCCACCGACGCGGGTGAGCGTCGTCGTGAGGCGCGCGCCGATCCAGGCTTCGAGCAGCTCATACACCTTCTCGCGCTGCTGGAACGCCCAGAGGAACGGCGTGTAGGCGCCGATGTCGATGCAGGTCGTGCCGAGCCAGACGAGGTGCGAGATGATGCGCGAGAGCTCACACGCGATCACGCGGAGCACCTTGCAGCGCTCGGTGATCTCGATCCCGAACAATCGCTCCGCGCCGAGCGCGAACGCGACGTTGTTGCCCGGCGAGTTGAGGTAGTCCTCGCGGTCGGTGTACGGGATGATCTGGTTGTACTGGCGATACTCGCCGGTCTTCTCGAACCCGCAGTGCAGGTAGCCGATGTGCGGCACGCAGCGCACGACGGTCTCGCCGTCGAGCTCGAGCACGAGGCGGAGCACGCCGTGCGTCGCCGGGTGCTGCGGTCCGATGTTGATGAGCATGTGCTCACCCTCGAGGTCGGGCTCGAGCGGCGGCGCCGTGTCGATCGGCACCATGTTGCCGGCTTCGTCGACGGCGAGCGGCACGCGCTGCGGCCGGCCCTGCTCGTCGAGGCCCGTGGTCGAGAGCGAGACTTCGACGGTGCGTTTCGTCGTCGCCATTTACTCGCCCACCTTCTCGCCGGACTGGAGCCGGCGCTTCATGTCTTCCGGGAGATCCTCGAACGCATCGGCGATCGAGAGCTCGTCCTTGGAGTAGCGCGCCTCGGGATTCGCGGCGAGCGCCTGACGGAGCTGCTCCGAGCGGCTGAACCGGCCGCGGAGCGGGAAATCCTTGCGCAGGGGGAACCCTTCCTTGTAGCGCTCCCACATGAGGAGACGCCGCAGGTCGGGGTGGCCCTTGAACACGAGGCCGAACATGTCGTAGCACTCGCGCTCGAGCCAGTCCGCGCTCTTGTAGATGTCCCACACGCTCGGCACCTCGAGCGCGGCGCCCTTCTCAATTAGTACCTTGATGCGAATAAATCGCCGGTACGGCAGCGAGCGCAGATGCCACACCACCTCGATGGGGTTCTCGAGGTCGCGGAACTCGACCGCGGTGACATCCGAGAGATAGTTGTACTGCTGCGACGGATCGTCGTGCAGCCACTGGATGGCGTCGTGCACCACCGAGGCATCGAGCACGACGGTCGTCTCGCCCCACACGACGTCGACGCGCTTCACCGCGGCGCCGAAGCGCTGCTTGAGCGCGTCGGCGGAGGGGTTCACGTCGCCGCCACGATGCGGGATGTTCTTCGGCGTCGTCGGCGCGGGGGCCTGGCTGCCCAGGGCGCTGCCGGCGACGACCGGGCTGAAGCTCGTGCTCACAGGCCGGACCGGGTCTGGTGGACGGAGTTGCCGAACGGTTCGGAGAGCTCGTCGATCACCGCGGGCGGGAGATACAACTGGCTCTTCGGATCCGGCTCCATCTCGTTGCGGAGGGATTTGTCGCCCGAGCGCTCGTTCATGACCTTCTTCTGCAGCATCATGATGCCGTAGAGAAGGCCTTCCGGGCGCGGCGGACAGCCGGGGACGTAGACGTCGACGGGGATGATGTTGTCGATGCCCTGCACCACGGCGTAGTTGTCGAAGATGCCGTTGCCGCTCGAGGCGCACGCGCCCATCGAGATGCACCACTTCGGCTGTGGCATCTGCTGCCAGATGCGGCGGAGGACCGGCGCGAGCTTGAACGGCACGCGGCCGGCGCAGATCAGCAGATCGGCCTGGCGCGGCGAGAACGCCTGGCGCTCCATGCCGAAGCGCGCAAGGTCATATTTGCTCGCCGCCGACGCCATGAACTCGATGGCGCAGCAGGCGGTGCCGAACGGCATGGGCCACAGCGAGTTCGCGCGGCCCCAATTGACGAAAGCATCGAGCTTCGTGGTGATCCACGGCTC
>CBHWBX010000435.1:0-3983 GCA_966111935.1 uncultured Gemmatimonadaceae bacterium | reverse complement strand
AGACGGCATCCAGCATCGCGATCGCGTAGCTTCGCGTCGTCGGCTCCGTCATGACATCGCGGCGTGCGTTCTCGTATCGCTGCTGATCGAGACGATAGAAGGCCTCTTCTTCGTCAAGCAGCACGAGCGCGACGGCCGATCCCTTCGACACGAGCCACGCGCACACGGGGCTCTCGAGGAAGGCGATTGAGCGCGTCGACGGGAACACGAGCTTGCGCGCGTCCATGGCGCTGACGAAGGCATCCATCCGACGATCGTCGATCGGCGAGCCGAGCATCGCGTCGAGCAGCTCGGACACGCGCTCGTCAGGGGTAAGGGCCGTCTGCATTAGCGCGCTCCCGGAGCGAAGCCGGCGAATACCCCATTCGACACGAGGATCTCGTCGAGCTGGTTGTCGCTGTCGTAGTAGAAGAGCCGACGGGTGCCGAGGCCGTACTCGCCGACCATCTGCGCGACGACGTGCTCGGCGTCGTTCGTCACCGTCCGATGCTTGTCCCACGGACCTTCGTCACGGATCGTGACGGAATCGCCATCGCTGCGCACGATGCTCCACCGGGCGGCGCGATCGGACACCGCCAGTTCCGGCTGGGGCGATCCAACGAGGCGCCCGTGATTCGTACCGCCGCAGCGACAGCGGCACTTCTTCCCCTTGGAGGAGGCGCAGCGCGAGGCCCAACCGCGCCCGCATTCAGCGTGGACGCCCATCCTACCGACCTCCCGGCGTCGCGCGCAGCATGACGCGCACGGCGTCCTGCACGTTCTCGTCGAAGCCTTCCGTCTCGAGATCGACCG
Organism: uncultured Gemmatimonadaceae bacterium; assembly: GCA_966111935.1. Classification (GTDB taxonomy): domain Bacteria; phylum Gemmatimonadota; class Gemmatimonadetes; order Gemmatimonadales; family Gemmatimonadaceae; genus JAQBQB01. The sequence goes on along the minus strand of CBHWBX010000435.1, from coordinate 3,191 downwards.
CGCTCAGGTGCGTGCCGCAGTGACGGCACTCGACATGGGTGAAGTGATCCGCCAACTCCCAGCGCACCGGCGCCACGGGCGGGCGCTCGGCGGGAATGTCGACCGTGACGTCGACGGGGATCGTGCCGTGGCAGTTGCGACACTCACCGGTCACAACCGTCTGCATCGGCGTGGTAGGGCTGGTGCTCAGGATGGTGCTTGCCATAGGTTCCTCTTCGTAGGTCCGAAGCGCCTGGCGGAAACTCTTCTCACGGAGCCGTCAGGCGTTTCGTGTTTCAGTTGCCCATGACCAGGTCCACACGGGTGGAAGCGCCCCTTGGGAAAGGACCCCGCGTGAACCCCGAGCGCCCACAGAATCGCGGGCCTCGCGCCTTGCCCCGCGTGTGACCAAGGCGGGTCGTTCTCGCTACAGGCGACCGCATTTGCGTTCTCGGATCAGTCCGCACAGGTCCCCGAGATCAGACGCCGCGTATCGCCCTTGATTCGCTACGCGGCCGGCAGGAGCCGACGCTTCTCCCGGTGCAGCTCGCGGGCTTCTTCGATGAGTGCGAAGCCCATCGCCTCGACGCGCTCGAGCGGCACGCCCTTGTTGATCGCCGCCGTCATCTGATCGTGGAGCTTGTTGAGCGGCCACTGGATGCCGTGCGCCGTATTCGCCACAGCGCGGGACGCATACGCCCCGTCGCCTCCATCCGCCTTCCACGTCGTCGCGATCTCGCGCACGCGCCGCGCGAAGCGCTGTTTCGCCGGCTCGCGCACGCGCCGCAGATCATCGGCGTACATCGCGCGCGGCGTCTCGTCGTCGTACGCGCGACGATCGGCATACCGTCCGCCACGCTCGACCGAAAAATTCCCCGAGTTTTTTTCGCTGTGTGTGCTCATTGTTCGCTCATGGATCTCGACGCCCGACCACCACCACGCCCGTTGCGATCATCGGCGATCGCAAACACGACAAACGCGCATCAGCGCCGAAGCTTCCGACGCGGCTGCGCGTTCTCCTTTCCACTCGGCTCGTCCTTGATGCCGTGCTTCTCGCGATACTGCTGGACCGACTCCCGCGTGACGCACATCCGACCGGCGATCATCTCGCCCGTGAGCTCACCCGTGATGATCAGCGAGAGCACCGTCGACCGGGACTTCTTGATCGCCGCCGCCGCGGTGGGCAGCGACAGGAAACGGTCGCTGGCCGTGGGAGGTTCGATGGACTGCTCGCGCGCTGCACTCATTGGTTGTACCTTCTGCCAGTTTGTTGTCAGTTCTGTCGCAGAACGTTGATAACCCATGAGCATGATATTATCAGCGTTTGATACAACCGTCAAGCGTCAATATCAAATTTTGATATGTCATGAGTGATGACTCCGCGAAGTCCTTGGAATGGAAGGAGATAGGCGGCAGGATTGTGGAGGCGCTCGCGGTGCGCGACATGACGCAGAGCGATCTGGCGGCTCGGCTGGGGACTGCGCCGGCGAACGTGTCGAATCTGATTAAGGGGTCCCGGCAGGTCAGCGAGGAGGTACTCGCGCGCATCGCTGCCATCCTGGGCGTCAGTCGTCCGTTTCTGCGCTATGGCGTGGCAGATCCGAAGGACACGGCGGTGTTGGAGCAAGCATCGTATGAGCGGGGACGCGACGACGCGCTAGGCGAAGCCCTAGCCCACTTGCAGCAGCTGCGCGCGCGCCCGATGGCCGCACGTCTTCTCGCCCTGACACCAATGCCGAGTGACGCGAATCCGGAGTCTGGATCTACCTACGCGGAGCTCGAAGCGTTGCTGTCCCCGATCGCCGAGCGGATCAAACGCGCCCGGAAGGCGAACGATTCCCCCGCGCTCCTCGAGGCCAGTCGGCAGTTCTACACGCGGGCGCACCAACACGTGATCGATCGCGGCAAGAGTGAGGAAACCGCCGCGTTTCTCGCAGAAGTGCTGCTCACCGCGAACGGCGGCACCCTCAGTGCCCCAACGTACGGAGTGAGCGGCAAACCCTCTGAAGACAGCGAGCAGTCGCCGCGGATTAATCGACGTTAATGCCGCGTGTGACATAAAGACTGTCTTTACGAAGCGTCGACCCGGCGCAACAATGGTGCTTATGTACGCTTTAGGCTTTTTCGACGCACTCGAAAAACTTGACGAGTCATCACCCGCCTGGCCGATCTTGAGTGCCGGCATGTTGGTGGCGCGCGCGGCGGCGTCGACGGTGAACGGTGACCGCCTCCTCACGCTCAACGCGACAGGTCGGCACCGCATTGCCGTCGTCGCGGACATCCCGACGCGTCGACGGCTCTCGATGATCTCCGAGCTCATCGACCGATATGACTCGGACAGCGACCACACGGACTTCGCCGTCGAAATGTTGGACTATGGCGATGAACTGATGGCCGCGGGGTTCTTTAAGCCCGCGATCGACATCTTCCGCATCGTCAAGGACGCGGCCCGAATTTCCCACCACCTGAAGCTTCGCGCCTTGCTGCGCTGCGGTCACGGCTATCGCATGCTCGGGCAGTTCGAGCACGCGGACTCGGTGTATGCGATGCTTGCGGCATTCGCAAAGGAGTCGAGGTCCCGCACGGTGCAGCTTGAGGCGGATCTTGCCCGAGCGCGGCTCAATCTTGATCGCGGGAACTTACCTGCGGCGGAGCCAATCCTCGTGGGCGTCATGCGTCGGGCCCTGCGGTGGAGGGAACACGAGATTCTGGCCCGCGCGCGGGTGAGTGCCGCACGCATCGCCGGCATTCGGAATCAGCCCCACAAGGTTGTCCAGTACACGTTTCTTTCCCTGCGCGGCCTGCGACAGCCGATCGACCGCGATCGGGCGCACAACAATCTGGCCTACGCCTTCCGGGAACTGCGCCGCTTCGATACCGCCGAGTTAGTCGCACGACGCCTCGAGCGCGAGGCCAAGACGCACGATTTACGAATTGCCGCCCGTATCATGCGGTATCATCTGGCCATCGATCGTCGTCGCGCGAGAGAAGCGGAAGAACTCCGGCAAGGACTTGAACGAGAAACACGCATCCCGATTCACGACGCCGAATTCCATGAGGCGATCGCGCGCCACGAAAAGCTATACGGCACGGATACGAACGCGCGTGCGGCGCTCGATAAGATGGCGGTAATTGCCGAGGCCCACGGGTTCAACGAAGTGATCTTCCGCGCGGACGAGGCTCGGAAGCAGCTTGGACGGGGCGATGTCCCT
>CBHWBX010000434.1:0-3990 GCA_966111935.1 uncultured Gemmatimonadaceae bacterium | reverse complement strand
CCCAGCGCACGTCGGCGCCGAGGTCGACGAGCGTCTCGATGAGGACGGCGGTCTGGATCGTCATGTGCAGCGAGCCCATGACCTTCGCGCCCTTGAGCGGCGACTTGCCCTTGTACTCCTCACGGATCGCCATCAGGCCCGGCATCTCCTGCTCGGCGAGGCGGATCTCCTTGCGTCCGAACTCGGCGAGCGAGAGGTCGGCGACCTTGAACGGCGGACGGCTGGTGGACGTGGTGGGGTCGATCAACTCTGAAACTGCCATGGGGTCCTCGAGGTCGTTAGTGTTTTCTGATTGCCTGATCGCTCGCGTGCAGGCGGCGAAGCCGCCGATCCAGCAGCGCGGCAACGCCGCGCGATCCAGCAGGTCGCGCAACGCGCGACCGAACATGCGCCATCACACCGGCCGACGCGCAGAAGCGACGAACAGCGTCGGGCCGGTCGCGTCCACGTCCGCGGGCAACGCACGGTATTTCGGCCGTTCGAAGCCCGCGTCGATCAGCCAGTCCTTCACCTGCTCGCCGTCGAAGCCCTGCCAGACGTGGCCGAGCTGGACGACGTACTCCACGCGATCGTGCGACATGAGGTCGACGATCAGCAAACGTCCGCCGGGCTTGAGCACGCGGCGGATCTCGTGCATCACCTTCGCCGGATCGGTGATGAAGTGCGCGACGAGAAAGAGAATGGCGACGTCGAGCGTCGCGTGCTCGATCGGAAGCCGCTCGATCGTGCCGGCGCGCAGCTCGCAGTTCTCGAAATCCTCGAGCCGCTTCGTGGCGGCGTTGAGCATCGGGCCGGACTCGTCGACGCCGATCACGCGCGCGACGCACGGCGCGAGCGCTTCCATCAACTGTCCGGCGCCGCATCCGAGATCGCCGACGACCCAGCGGTCGTCGAGCAGGTCGAGCAGCGCGAGCAGGTCGGTGCGCGCGCCGATCATGTCGGTGCGGATCCGATCCCACGACTCGGCGGAATCCTGGAAGAAGACGCGCGCCTTCGCCGCACGGCGCTGGAGCACGCTCATCGCCCGCCGCTGATCCTCGCCCGCGGCCGGCGTTCCGGCCATCTGTGCGCGAACGAGCATCCAGAGATCCTTCGTCGCCGCGTCGAGCCGAGTCGCGACCATTTTATAGAAGCGGCTCGTCCCATCCCCGCGCGCGACCAGCCACCCGTCGTCGGACAGGGTCTTGAGGTGCCGGCTGACCGTGGACTGCGGAAGCTGCAGGATCGTGCAGAGCTCGCTGACCGTAAGTTCATGTCGGTCAAGGAGTAACAAGATCCTGGCTCTCGTCGGGTCGGCGAGGACGCTCAGGCGGTCGAGTACGGCAGGCTTGGGCGATGACATATATCCGTCTATCCGGATAAATGAAATCAATTCGGTGGCCGGTGTCAATCGCGGTGCCCGTACAGAACTCAAACACCCGTCCGCTGCGAGAGATGTTCACAGGCGTCTTGGCGAAGCGCAGTTTCAAGGAAGCGACACCCACCCATGAGGCTCTATGACCACAAGGCGTGATTTTCTCAAACGCACCGGCTCGGCGGCGGCGGTCGCTGCCGTCGGCGGTGCGATGCTGCCCGGGCTCGCGCATGCGCTCACGGCGACGCCCGTCTTTCCGCACGGCGTCGAGTCCTTCGAGGAGCTGCCGGTCAAGGAGCTGCTCATGGACGCCCTCGGTGCGGCGAAAGCCGCCGGCGCGACGTTCGCGGATGCGCGCATCGGACGCTATCGGCAGAACTTCGTCGGCACGCGCGAGAAGCAGATCACGCAGGTCGGCGACAGCGACTCGATCGGCATCGGCATTCGCGCGCTCGTGAACGGCGCGTGGGGCTTCGCGGCGTCGCAGAATCTCACGAAGGACGGCGTGGTCGCCGCGGCGCGCGAAGCGGCGGCGATCGCGAAGGCGAATCGCATTCCCGGTGCCGCGCCGGTCATCCTCGCGCCCGCGCCGGCTTATCCGAACGCGACGTGGAAGAGTGCGTTCCAGATCGATCCGTTCACGATTCCCGTCGAGCAGAAAGCGCAGCTCCTCATCGACGCGAATACGGAGGCGATGAAGGTCGCGAACGTGCGCTTCGTGAACAGCGCTCTGATCTTCATTCGCGAGGACCGCAACTACGCGAACACCGATGGCTCGTTCATCCAGCAGACGGTGATTCGCAGCTCGGCGCCGTTCACGGCGACCGCGGTCGCGCCGGACAACAGCGACTTCCAGTCGCGCGGCAACGTCGTGCAGCCGATGGGGCGCGGCTGGGAGTACATCGTCTCATCGGATCTCGTCGGCAACGCGAAGAAGTGGGGCGAGGAAGCGGCGGAGAAGCTCAAGGCGAAGCCGGTCGACGTCGGGCGCTACGATCTGGTGCTGCATCCAAGCCACCTCTGGCTCACGATCCATGAGTCGATCGGCCACGCGACCGAGCTCGATCGCGCGATGGGCTACGAGGCGAACTACGCCGGCACGAGCTTCGTGTCGCCGCCCGAGAAGATGCTCGGCACGCTCAAGTACGGCCCGTCGTTCATGAACATCCAGGGTGACCGCACGCAGGAAGGCGCGTGCGCGACGATCGGCTACGACGACGACGGCGTGAAGGCCGAGTCGTTCCTCATCATCAAGAACGGCATCTTCAACGACTATCAGACGAGTCGCGAGCAGGCGCCGTGGCTCGACTGGTACTACAAGAAGCACGGCGTGCCCGTGAAGTCGCACGGCTGCTGCAACGCCGACAACTGGAGCAGCGTGCAGTTCCAGCGCATGCCGAACGTCTCGCTCCTCCCCGGCGAACAGGATCGGAAGTGGGAAGACCTGATCGCGGCAACCGACAACGGCATCGGGATCGTCGGGGACGGGTCGTTCTCGATCGACCAGCAGCGGTACAACGCGCAGTTCGGCGGCCAGGTCTTCTACGAGATCAAGGGGGGCAAGATCACCGGGATGCTCAAGGACGTCGCGTATCAGATGCGCACGCCGGACTTCTGGAACTCCATGGACATGATCGGCGGAAAGTCGAGCTACATGCTCGGCTCGAGCTTCTTCGACGGAAAGGGCCAGCCCGGGCAGATCGGCTCGGTGAGCCACGGCTGCGTGCCGGCGCGCTTCCGCAACATCAACGTCATCAACACGGGGAGGAAAGCGTGATGCGTGCCGATTCCCGAGTGATGACGCGCGAGCAGGCGCAGGCGCTCGTCGAGAAAATCATAAAAATGTCGAAGGCCGAGTCGGTGCAGGTGAACGTCGGCGGCGGGTATGCGGCGAACATTCGCTTTGCCGACAACCGCATCTCGACCGCCGGCGGCGTGTCGTCGGCGAACCTGAACATTCAGAGCTCGTTCGGTCCGAAGCACGCCGTCGTCTCGACGAACGATCTGTCGGATGCGGGACTCGAGCGCGCCGTGCGCCAGTCCGAGGCGCTCGCCAAGCTCGCACCCGACGATCCGGAAGCGATGCCTCCGCTCGGCCCGCAGCAGTACGAAACGGTGAGCAACTACTTCGAGTCGACGGCGAATCTCGGCCCGGACGGACGCGCCGAAGCCGCGCGGCTCGCGATCGACCCGTGCAAGGCGGCGGGCGATCTCAAGGCCGCGGGATTTCTGCAGACGGGCATCGGGGCAGGCGCGGTCGGCAACAGCGCGGGACTGTTCGCGTATCAGGCGAGCACGTCGACGAACTATACGTTGACGGTGCGCACCGCCGATGGAACCGGCTCGGGCTGGGCCGGCGCCGATCATCCCGACTGGTCGCAGCTCGATGTGAAGGGCGTCGCGCAGCGCGCGATCGAGAAAGCGCGACTCTCGCGCAATCCCGTCGCGATCGAGCCGGGCCGCTACACGGTGATCCTCGAGCCGCAGGCCGTGGGCGATCTCGTGCAGCTCCTTGCATTCTCGCTGAGCGCGCGCGCGGCCGACGAAGGGCGCAGCGCCTTCTCGAAGCCGGGCGGCGGCACGAAGATCGGCGAGAAGATCGTCGACGAGCGGGTGACGCTCTTCTCCGATCCAGG
>CBHWBX010000433.1:0-4016 GCA_966111935.1 uncultured Gemmatimonadaceae bacterium | reverse complement strand
GAGGCGCAGAGGCGCAGAGGTCCGCAGAGGAACTGCTGAAGAGCGACAACTGCCTGGAAATGGGAACGGCGGCTCCGAGACTGGAGTCGCCGTTCTTTTTTTTATTCTTCTTCATTCGTTGTTTGCAGTCCTCTGCGCCCCTCTGCGTCTCTGCGCCTCTGCGTTGAAGCAGTTGCCTTATCGACGCGTAACGCCGAGCCCAGCCCCGGTCGGCAGCACGATCTGTCCCCCCGCGATCGTCGCGCCGAGATACGGATCATCGGACAGCAGCGCCGCTCCGTCGAAATCGGCGAAGTCGAGCAGCGGCGCGAAGTGAGCAGCCGCGGTGATGCCGAGGCTCGTCTCGATCATGCAGCCGGCCATCACGAGCATGTTATGCGCGCGCGCCGTCGCGATCATCTTCAGGGCTTCGCGCAGGCCGCCGCACTTCGAGAGCTTGATGTTGATCCCATCGGCGACGCCGACGAGCTTCGCGATGTCCGTCGTCGTCACGCACGACTCGTCGCAGATCACCGGCAGGGGCGAGCGGTCGCGCACGAAGCGGATGCCGTCGAGGTCGTGCGGCGGCAGCGGCTGCTCGACGTACTCGACGCCGCACTCCACCAGCACGTCGATCATCTGCAACGCTTGCTTCGCGTTCCACGCGGCGTTCGCGTCGACGCGCAGGATCTTGTCCGGCGCCGCCTCGCGCACGGTGCGGATGATGTGCGCGTCGCGATTCGTCCCGAGTTTCACCTTGAGCACCGGATACTGCGCCGCCTCGGCGATGCGCGTGCGCAGCTCGTCGTCGTTCGCGGCGATCGCGATCGTGAAGCTCGACAGCGGCGCCTTCGCCGGATCGAGCCCCCACAGCTTGTACACCGGCACGCCGAGGCGCTTGCCGGCGAGATCGTGGAGCGCGGCGCTGATCGCCGATTTCACCGAGCCGTTGAAGCGCAGCGCGCGATTCATCTCGGCCTCGATGTCCTCGAGCATCCACGGATCGCTCGCTTCGACGATCGGCTTGAGTCGCTCGAGCGCCGCGAGCGCGGTGTCCGTCGTCTCGCCGTAAAAGCGATTCGGCGCCGCCTCGCCCCACCCTTCGATGCCGTCGTCGTCGATGACGCGCACGCGGATGAGGCGATGCTCCGTCGTCGACCAGCGCGCGATCGTGAACGGGTGCGTGGTGTGGACGATCGAGATGTCGTGCTCGAGCTTCATTTGGACGGTGACGAGGGAGCGGAGCGGCGCGCCGTGAACGCGCCGCGATAGGCGGCGCTCGCGTCGGGCGCGCCGCGGAGGAAGGCGATCAGCGCATCGGCAAGGTCGTTGCCTCGCGCGTACCGCGAGTTGGGCGACTTGGCGAGACAGCGCATCACGATCTCCGAGAGCGCGACGGGGATGCGCGCGTTCACGTCGATCGGCGACACCGGTGCCTCGTGCACCTGCTTGTAGCTCACCGAGAACGCATCGCCGCCGTCGAACGGCGGGAAGCCGACGAGCGACTCGTAGAGCAGGATGCCGATCGCGTAGATGTCGCTGCGGCCGTCGACGAGCTTCCCCATCGCCTGCTCGGGCGACATGTAGTGCGGCGTGCCCATCGCGCGGCCGGTCGCCGTGAGGCGCGCGTGGAAGCGCGCCGTCGCGATGCCGAAGTCGGTGATCGCGGCGTTGCCGTCGGCGTCGAACAGGACGTTGTCCGGCTTCACGTCGCGATGGACGACGCCGTGCCGATGCGCGTAGTCGAGCGCGCACGCGACCTGCGCCGCCACCGACGCCGTGCGCGCCGGATCAACGCCGCGATTCTTCTGAATGAGATCGGCGAGCGAGCCGCCCTCGAAGTACGGCATCACCGTGAACACGACGTCCTCGGTCGCGCCGTAGTCGAGGATCGCGCAGATGTGCGGATGGACGAGCTTCGCCGCCGCTTCGGCCTCGCGCCGGAAGCGCTCGGCGACTTCTTCATCGCGGGCGAGATGCGGATGCAGCACCTTGATGACGACGTTGCGCCCGAGCTGCGCCTGCTCCGCGACGTAGACGTCGGCCATCCCACCGCCGCCGAGCCGGCGCATGACGCGATAGCGATTGCCGGTGGCGCGGCGCAGGCGCGACAGCTCCTCGTCGGGCCGCTCGAACGGCGCGCGCTCGAGCTCCGGCAACGGATCGGCGCACCGCGTGCAGATCGCCGACGACGCGCGGTTCCAGGTGCCGCACTGGGGGCAGAACATCGATCAGGGCCCGAAGCGCATGCCGACGAAGTCGTACGGCGCCCACGGGCCGGTGACGTCGAAGCGCAGGAGATGATGCGCGTCCTGCTGCTCCTCGACCCCCTTGAGGAAATCCTTCCAGAGGTCGCGCTCGATCATGAACGATGCGCTGAGCATGAGGCCCGTGACCTTCTCGAGCCGCAGCGGCACCACGGCGACGGCGCGCCGGCGCAGCGCGCGGAACGATTCCGCCGCGGCCGCGGCCAGGTCGGAGCCCGTCTCGATGTTGTCGTCGTCGCCGCCGGCGCGCACGATGTGCACGCGCGCCACCGCGCGGTCCTCCACGAACTCCAGAGCGCCCGTCAACGCCACGTAGTGCAGCTCCATCCATCGCGTCAGCACGTCGGGAGCGCGAAACACCGTCCCGAACGGCGCCGGCAGCACCGCCGCGCGCCGAAAGATCCCGTCGACGATCTCGCGGTGCCGCGTCACCTCGTCGGTGCTCGGCTCCTCGAGCGCGAAGATCTTCTGATCAGAGACGACTGCGCAGAGATCCCGAAACGGAATGAACTCGATCTCGCTGCGAACCGCCGCGAACATGCCCGTATGGCGTCCGTCGGCGGGTTCCACGGCATGCGCGCCGTCGAGAAGCGTGATGGCGTGTAGGCGAAGAGCCATTCAGAGAAGTTTCCAGAAACGGAGGGCCAGGACGAGGATCACTCCAAGCCCGAGCTGGATGCCGAACATCCACCAGAAGGCGTGCGGATGCCCGGCGAGCGGAATTTCCTTCACGTTCATCCCCCACATGCCGCTCACGACGACGAACGGAAGGCTCATCGTCGCCACCACCGCGAGGCTCTTGCTGATCTTGCCGAGCCGGTTGGAGACCTGCGTGAGATAGCTGTCGAGCACACTCGAGAGCAAGTCGCGGTAGGTATCGATCGAGTCGTTGATGCGGAGGACGTGATCGTAGATGTCCCGAAAGTACACCTGCGACTCGGGCGAGAGGAGGGTGCTCGGACGATTCGTGAGCACGTTGAAGACCTCCCGCTCCGGGCCGATGTGGCGGCGCAGCGAGAGCACGAGCCGCTTCACGGCGAAGATCTCGGGCATCGCGCTCTCGTCGAACTGCTCGATCACGCGCTGCTCGAGCGTATCGACGAAATCGTCGACCTTGTCGAGGAGCGGGAAGTACGCGTCCACCGACGCATCCATCACCGCGTGCGCGAGCCGATCGATCCCGCGCGCGAGCAGATCCGGATTCTTCGAGATCCGCTCGGCGACGTCGTTCACCGCCGGCGACTGCCCGCCGTGCACGGTGATGAGGATGTGCTGCGCGAGGAAGAACGAAAGGTCGTACGTCTCGAGATCGTAGGGATCGGGCGTCTTCTCGTGGAAGCGCACGCCGACGATGACGACGAACAGGCAGTGCGGATACTCCTCGAGCTTCGGCCGCTGATTGAGCGACAGCGCATCCTCGACGGCGAGCGGATGCAGCCCCTCGATCTGCTTGAGGAACTCCGCCTGCTCGGGGACGCAATTGTCGATGTCGATCCAGAGCTGCCCGGCCTTCGACCGTGCGATCTCGTTGACCTCCGCGATCGACAGCCCCGTCCGCGCCTGCCCCTGGGGATCGAGATAGATGCTGCGCGGCGGATTGCCGGTGGTCGGAACGGTCACGGGGTCTCGGAAAGGAAGCTTCGTGCCAGACTAGACTATAACTGCTCGGGTCGCGGGGCGCGGGTCGCGGGTTGCGGGCAGGTGTGCGACGCCTGAGGCGTCGCTTCGATGAAACGGCGTTTGACGGGCAGCGCTGTTTTTCAATCAAGC
>CBHWBX010000432.1:0-4028 GCA_966111935.1 uncultured Gemmatimonadaceae bacterium | reverse complement strand
ACACAGTCGCCGTACACAGTCGCCGTACACAGTCGCCGTACACAGTCGCCGTACAGGCGGCCCCCCGAAATCGACTTCGACGTTGAACCCCGACCTCCCAGGCCACATGTTCTACGCGACCTCCACTGGCCAGGCCCCCGATGCGCGACTCGATCACTGAGCTGTTCGAAGACCATGGACTCCTCTCGCGGCGTCAGATGCTACAGACGCTCGCCGGAACGCTCGCCGTCTCGGCGATCGCGCGCCCCGCGTTCGCAATGTCGAGCGGCTCGCGCGCGCTGCCGATGTTCCAGCCGCCGTTCGAGCCGACCGGCTGGCGGACGGTGTGGCTCGATCATCTCAACTATCAGTGCGCCGATTACAAGAAGGCCGCGGCGTTCTATGCGACGCTGATGGGATGGAAGGTGCGCAGTGACGACGGCACGCAGTGCACGCTGGACATCGGCGACAACTCGGGCGGGATCATCATTCGCAACGGGCTGACGGCGCCGCCGCCGGCGGCGATCACTGACGCGGGGCTGGGGGTGAATCGTCCGCAGGTGCAGGCGGTGTTCGACGGATTCGCGTGGGGGATCGCGCCGTGGGACGAGAAGACGGTGCAGGCCGAGCTCGAGAAGCGCGGGTTGAATCCGGTCGCCGATCACCGCGGGGCGGAGTATCGCGCGTTCCGATTCAAGGATCCGGACGGCTTCGACGTTGCGGTCACGAACGGCACGAAGGCGAATCGTCGGAAGACGGCGGCGAGCGGAAAGCTTCCGGCGCCGGCGCCGTTCGCGCCGACGAACTGGAACACGCTCTATCTCGATCACATCTCGTTCGAAGTGCCGGATTTCCGGCGCAGCGCGGCGTTCTACAACGCACTGCTCGGCTGGGAGATGCGTCCGGGTGGAAACGGTCAGGTGAGCGTGCAGATCGGCGACGTCGGCGGTGCGATCATTCGCGGCAATGCGGCAGCGCGTGCGGCGCAGGGGAATGGACGCGGCGGTGCCGCGGTGCCGAGCGATTCGGCGATTGCCGCGGCGATCGCGAACACGCCGAAGCGCAACGGGTCGACGGCGGCGATCGGGCACATCAGCTTCGGGATCGAAAACTGGAACACCGAGCGCGTGCGCGAGGAGCTCAAGGCGCGCGATGTGGTCTACGTGAACAAGGACGGCCAGCGCGAGCCGCGGCCGGACATGACGGGGACGCTCGAGAGCTTCCACGTGCCGGATGCGATGGGCTGGGATCTCCAGATCGGCAACAAGATCGCGCCGGGGCGCTGACGTGCGACGCATCGCGCTCGCGCTCGGAGCGCTGCTTGCCGTCGCGTCACCCGCGATGGCGCAGCGCTTCGGCGCGGCGTGCCGGTTCGCCTGGGACGACGAGAACTACTTCGTCTCTCCATTCTTCAAGGGCAATCCGGCGTACGACGGCCGGGTGACGTTCGCACGGATCAAGTATCGCGGTGCGTACGAGTGCGGTGGCGAAGGGCCGGGCTGGTCGCACGATTATCCGCGGACCGACGTGCACTTCATGCGGGTGATGAGCGAGATCACCTCGATGCGTCCGTTCATCGAGCGCGGACCGATCATCGGCGGCGCGATCGTGCGGCTCGACGATCCACGGCTGTTCGACTATCCGATCGCGTATCTGTCCGAGCCCGGGGGCTGGACGCTCAGTCCGAGCGAGATGGACGGGCTGCGTCGATACATCGCGCGGGGCGGCTTCATCATCTTCGACGACATCGAAGGCGAGCCGAATCCCGATTACAGAAATCTGATCGCGCAGTGGCGGCGAGTGTTTCCGGGCGCGATCCCGGTGAAGCTCGGAAACGAGCATCCGATCTTCAACTGCTTCTTCAACGTCGATCTGAAGAAGATCCCGAGCAAGATGCGTCGGGTGCCGGCGGAGTACATCGCGTTCTTCGAGGACAACGATCCGCGGAAGCGGCTCGTGGCGATCATCGACAACTACGCGGACATCGGGGAGTTCATCGAGTTTTCAGATGAGGGGTTCCAGGTAGCGCCGGCGAATGAGTCGTACAAGCTCTGGGTCAACTACTTCATTTACGCGTTGACCCACTGAGCCGGTGTCATCCTGAGGGAGCGCAGCGACCGAAGGACCCCTCTACGCCGAGTCGGTCGCTGCGCTCCCTCAGGATGACGCACGGACTCAGGGCCTGAACCGCAGATCCACGACCAACGGCCGATGATCGGACGAGTACCGCGAATCCTCCGCCGTCACCCCGTGCGCCTTCTGCCACCTCGGATCCAGATCCAACGCATCGAACACGAACCCGCCGACCACCTCGAGCCGAGACGCCGTGTAGTTGAACCAGTCCAGATGCCCCGGCGGGAACTGCCCACCGCTTCCATCCCACGTGACCGCCGTCGCGCCGTCGATCTGCAGCAGCTTCGCCGCCGTCAGCGGCTGTCCATCGAACGGCACCCCGATCTGCTGCAGAATCGTCAGCGGCTCGCGCGTTCCGACGAGGTTGTGATCGCCCGCCTGGATGATCGCGTCGACCGGTTCGTGTGCCTTGATCGCCGCCGTCGCGAGGTCGCGGATCGATTGAGCTTCGGTGATGCGGCGAACGTCCTGCCAGATGCCGCGGCGATTGCCGCCGCTCTGAAGATCGACGCCAAAGACCGCGATGCGATGGCCGGCGATCGAGACGATCGCGCCGCCGGTGGCGAGGCCGATCGGGAGCGAGTCGCGTTCGCGCTGGAGCCGCTCGGGCGGAACGACTGACATCCACGGCGTCGTCATCGCTGTGGTGAACGGAATGAAGCGGAACTCCGGGTACTCGGTCACCGGCGTGCGGCTCGCGATGACCGTTCGCTGATATCCACCGCCACCGCCATAGGTGTAGTTCCACATTCCGCGACCGTGGCCGACTGTCGCGAGGAACTGGCCGACGCGCTCGCGTCCGGCCTTGCCGGCGGTCTCGTTGAAGACGATGAGATCCGGGTCGATCGCGTCGAGCACGTGACGGAAACGATCGGGACGCTCGAGGATCCCTTCGTTGGCGACGTTCCACACGAGCGCGCGGAACTGGGTGCCCGGCGCGCGCGCGAGAGGATCGTGCGGCCGGGCGGCGATCGATGCCTCGATGGGATCGAGCGGCGCCAGCGATGCCGTGAATGCGGGCAGGCGGCTCGTGATGCGGCCTTCCGCGTCGCGGGCGAGGAGCTGTGCGCGGTACGTCGCCGCGGCGAAGGTGCGTGGGCCGGTGGAGTCGCCGAGCAGGCGCGCGCGACCCATCCGCAGCTCGACGTGCTGCGACTCATACGTCGGCTGCATCACGAAATCGAGGCCGTAGCTGTCGACGACTGTGTCCGCGCCGCTCCGCCTGATCGATCGAACGAGCACGCCCTCGGTGACACGACCGGCGGCGTTCTTCGGTGAGAATTCGACAATGAAGTCGGTGCCGGCGAGCCCGTCGATCATCTTGCCGGTCGCATCATCGCCATCGGCGTTCACGTCGATCGAGAATGTGCCGTTGAGACCGAACAGGTTGATTGGCCGCGCCTGGTCGATCTCGAGATAGACGAAGCGGCCATCGCTGCGGGCGCGCACGGCGAGCGGGTCGGCGCCCGTGGCGGTCATCGGGGCCGCGCGCCGGGCGACGATCGGCGTGGCGGCCCATTCGCCGAAATCGCCGTCGAGGACGACGTCCGGACCGGAGCGGGCGGGAGATGCGGGGGCGGTGGCGGCCGAACGGGAGCAGGCGCCAAGGGCGAGCAGGAGGGCAGGGCCGACCTGTCGGAGAAACATGGAACGAATCGGCATAGTGAACACTACCTACAGCGGCAGGCCTCAGCGTGTTAATTCTTGTGACATCCCACCTTCACCACCCCTCACACCAGGAAACATGCTTCGAATTCGTAAACTCGCAGTCGCCGCGGCGATCGCCTTCCCGTCGGCCGCGTTCGCGCAGCAGCCGAAGACCGTCCAGACGGGCGTCGGCGGCGGCGGCTCGCCGCACGTCACGTCGACCTGGACCCTCGATGGCGCCACGGTGGCGATCTCGTACGGTCGGCCGT
>CBHWBX010000431.1:0-4038 GCA_966111935.1 uncultured Gemmatimonadaceae bacterium | reverse complement strand
GGATCGAGAGCGGACGCGAAAGCTCCCGATCCCCGATCCTCGATCCCCGATCCGACGCTGTATATTCCCAGAATGCTCGCATCCGAGATCCGCTCCCGCTTCCTGCAGTATTTCGCGCGCAACGCGCACGCCATCCGCCCGAGCTCGTCGCTCGTTCCGGGCGACGACCCGACGCTGCTGTTCACGAACGCCGGGATGGTGCAATTCAAGAAGGTCTTCCTCGGCATGGAAGAGCCGCCCGAGGGGAAGCGTCGCGCGACGACCTCGCAGAAGTGCGTGCGCGCCGGCGGCAAGCACAACGATCTCGAGCAGGTGGGCCATACCGCGCGCCACCACACGTTCTTCGAGATGCTCGGCAACTTCTCGTTCGGTGACTACTTCAAGCGCGATGCGATCGCGTTTGCCTGGGAGTTCATCACGAAGGAGCTCGGCGTCGATCGCAAGCACCTGCGGGTGACGGTCCACCACACCGACGACGAGGCGCGCGGCCTCTGGCGCGAGATCGCCGGGCTGCCCGATTCGCGCATCTACTCGCTCGGCGACAAAGACAACTTCTGGCAGATGGCCGACACCGGTCCGTGCGGCCCGTGCTCGGAGATCTTCATCGACCTCGCGCACGTCGCGAAGGACTGGTCGTTCCCCGAGGGCGCGACCGGCGAGTGGACGGACCTCGAGCGTGAGGAGTTCTCCTTCGACGCGTTCGTCGAAGGCTCGGAGGCGGGACGCTTCCTCGAGTTCTGGAACCTCGTGTTCATGCAGTTCGACAAGCAGCCGGACGGTACGACCGTGCCGCTGCCGAAGCCGTCGGTCGACACCGGCGCGGGGCTCGAGCGCATCGCCGCGTTCAAGCAGGGCGTGACGACCAACTATCACACCGACCTCTTCAAGCCGCTGCTCGAAGCGGTGGAGCAGGCGGTGGGCATCAAGTACTGGGGGCGCGAGAGCGCCGAGATTCGCACGGGCGTGAAGTTCACGCGCGGCCGCGAGACGGGCATCGTCGCGAACCCGGTCGATCCGGCGTCGTTCCGCGTGCTCGCCGACCACGCGCGCGCGGTCGCGTTCCTCCTCGCCGACGGCGTCTTCCCGTCGAACGAGGGACGCGGCTACGTGCTGCGCCGCATCCTGCGCCGCGCCGTGCGTCACGCGTGGCTGCTCGGCCGCAAGGAGCCGACGCTCGTCGAGGTCGTGAAGGTCGTCATCGCGACGATGAGCGACATCTATCCCGAGCTCACGCAGCGCGAGCAGCACATCCTCAACACGACGCGCGTCGAGGAGCAGAGCTTCCTCGATACGATCGAGGGCGGGCTCGCGCGCTTCGAGGATCTGGCGCCCCTCGCCACGGCCGACGGCAGCCTCGCGATTCGCGGCACGATCAGCGGTGAAGACGCGTTCCGCCTCTACGACACCTTCGGCTTCCCGATCGACCTCACGGAGCTGATGGCGCGCGAGCGCGGCTACGTCGTCGACATCCCGGGCTTCGAGGCGGCGCTCGACGCGCAGCGCAAGCGCTCGCAGGAAGAGCGCAAGTCGCGCAAGCTCGGCGTCTCGGCCGAAGCAATCGACGACCTCGCGTCGTGGGAGACCGAGGCGGGGAAGTCGCCGGACGCAATCTTCGTCGGCTACGACGTCGTCGAGATCGACACGCAGGTCACCGCGGTGAAGCATCTCTCCGACGGCCGCGTCGCGATGCTGCTCCGCGAGACGCCGTTCTACGCCGAGTCGGGTGGTCAGATCTCCGATCGCGGCGAGATCGTCGGCGACGGTTGGCGGGTGACGGTCGATGACGTGAAGAAGGTCGATGGCCGCCCCGCGGCGATCGGCACCATCGAAGGGAACTTCAAGTTCGGTCCAGCGGCTGCGCGCGTCCCGAGCCATCGTCGCAAGGACACCGAGCGCAACCACACCGCGACGCACCTGCTGCACGCGGCGTTGCGCCAGGTGCTCGGCGAGAGCGTGCACCAGGCGGGCTCGCTCGTCGCGCCCGACCGACTGCGCTTCGACTTCACGCACCACGGTCCCGTGCCGGCGGACAAGCTCGTGGAGATCGAAGCGATCGTGAATCGCGAAGTCTGGCGCTCGACGCCCGTGACCTTCCGCGAGCTGCCCTACCAGGAAGCGCGGTCGCTCGGCGCGATGGCGCTGTTCGGCGAGAAGTACGGCGACGTCGTGCGCGTCGTGACGATCCCTGAGTTCTCGATGGAGCTGTGCGGCGGCACGCACGTGCGCAACACGGCGGAGATCGGGATCTTCAAGATCGTCCAGGAGACGGGCGTCGCGGCGGGCGTGCGCCGCATCGAGGCGGTGACGGCGCAGGGCGCGTACGATCTGCTCCGCGGCGAAGAGCAGACCCTCACGCGCATCGCCGAGCTGCTCAAGGCGCCGAAGGACGGCGTCGAGAAGCGCGTCGCCGGATTGATCGAGGAGCGTCGCGGGCTCGAGCGCCGTCTCGAGGAAGCGATGCGCGGCGGCGGCGACCAGCTTCAGAGTTTGCTCAAGAACGCGCAGACGGTCGGAAGCAACGGCACGCGTCTCGTCACGAGCGTCGTGCGCGCCACGGACGTGAAGGAGCTCCAGGCGCTCGGCGACGCGATCCGCGAGAAGATCGGGTCGGGCGTGGGCGTGCTCGCGGCGAGCTTCGAGGACGGCAAGAACACCCTGCTCGTCGTCGTGACCGACGATCTGCGCGACAAGGGCGTGCGCGCCGACGCGCTGATCAAGGACATCGCCGCGGCGGCGGGCGGCCGCGGTGGTGGAAAGCCGCACATGGCGCAGGCCGGGATCCCCGACGCGTCGCGCTTCGACCAGGCGTTCGCGAAAGCGCCGGAGTTGGTGCGGAGCGCGCTCGGCGCATGACCGTCGCTCGGTGGCTGAGCGAACGCAGTGCAGGAGTGCCGGACCGTCTGGCCGCGCGCATCACCGAAGTGATCGGCGCGCGCGGCACGGCGGCGCAGGACGAGACGAGCGCCGTGTGCATCGACGCCGCGGACGGTCTGCTGCGCGATCTGTTGGCGCGCGGGTCGGCTGGGCGCGACGTCGCGCTCGACCTGCTGACTGTCGACGCGCTGGCGACGTACGCGTTCGAGGCGGCCGCGGCGAACCTCGATGCGCTCCCTGGCCAGGCGGCCGCAGCGGCGACACGTTTTGCCGCATCCGCCGGCTGATTCTCTCCCTCCACGGAACGACCACGTGACCAACGAAGTGCGACAGGAATTCGGCGCCGCGCTGCGCGAGCTCGCCGCGCTGGCGACCACCGTCGCCGACTCGATGGGCCCCGACTTCGATCGCGCGCTCGAGATGGTGAGCGAGACGGTCAAGCGCGGCGGCACGCTGTTCTTCTGCGGCAACGGCGGCAGCGCCGCCGACGCGCAGCACATGGCGACCGAATACGTCGTGCGCTACATGCGCAATCGCCGCGCGTATCCGGCGATCGCGTTGACGACCGACACGTCGCTGCTCACGGCGACGGGCAACGACTTCGGCTTCGACTACGTGTTCTCGCGCCAGGTCGAGGCGCTGACGAAGCCGGGCGATCTTCTGATCATTCATTCGACGAGCGGCAACTCGCCGAACGTGGTGCTCGCCGCCGAGGCGGCCCGGGCGCGCGGCGTCGCGGTCCTCTCGTTCAGTGCCCGCGACGGCGGCAAGCTGCGCGACGTCAGCGACCATTCGGTGATCATCCCGACGCAGCGCACCGATCGAGCGCAGGAGCTCCACCTCTGCCTCGAGCACATCATCTGCGATCTCGTGGAGCGCACGCTGTGAACGGCTTGCGCGGCAAGAAGGCGCTGATCACCGGCGGTTCCCGCGGGATCGGCGCCGCGACCGCGGAGCTGCTCGCCGAGTACGGAGTGGACGTCGCGATCGGTTATCGGGCGCGCCAGGCGGATGCCGACCGTCTCGCGCGGACGCTGCGCGACGAACACGGTGTGAACGTCGTCGCGCACGCGTCGGACATCTCGACGCTCGAGGGGGCGGAGTCGCGCGGCGCGCGCGCCGCCGCCGCGCGCGGCGGTGGCGAATTGGTGGTTGGGGCCGCCG
>CBHWBX010000430.1:0-4040 GCA_966111935.1 uncultured Gemmatimonadaceae bacterium | reverse complement strand
CTCGTGGACGGCTCGATCCGGTTCAGATGTTCAACAAGAGAAATCGAAGAGGCGGAAACGGCTGGAACATGCGGAAGAACCCATGGCTGTTCTTCCGCCAATTCAAAGGCCTTTTCCGCGTGTTCGTTTAGCTGCTGAATGTTTGGATTCGACGAGGTCCTTCGACGCCGCGTTCGCGAGTTTCGACCCCGTTCGCGGGCTTCGGCAGTTCCGTGGACACGAAGCCTCGCCCGCAACGGAGGCGTATTAGGCGGAACTGGCTCGAAACCTGAAGGGATCCTCGCGCCGACACAGCTCAAGAGGAACTCCGTGCATCGACTCGCTCGCATCACCGCAATGCTCTCGCTCGTCGCGCTTCCGTCGACCGTGCGCGCGCAGCTCCCGCTACCGTCGTTCGCCCTCGTCGGCGGCATCTCGCACTTCGATCTGAGCGGAACCGGCAGCACGCCGATCGGTGCACTGCGCGTCGACCTGCCGCTCTTCGTCGTTCTCGCCGAGGGAAGCCTCGGGGTCATGCACCCCAGGGAAGACAACGGATCGCACACGTACGTGATTCCCGAGGTGCAGATCCAGTATCAGCTGCTGCCCGTGCTCGTGCGGCCGTACATCGGGGTCGGCGGCGGGGTCTTCACGGCGGTGAGCGGGCCCGATCCGCGGCGCAGCGACTTCACGGCGTCCGCCGCAGTGGGGGTGCGCGCAACGGTGCCATTGATCGGGTTTGGGCTGCGCGCCGAAGCGAGAGTGCGCGGGATCGGATCAGGCTTCAGCGGAAGCGCGACTGAGCTGACGGTCGGCGTCAGCTTCTGACGCATCGCCGCCGCGATCGTCGCCAGGCTCGCGCGACCCCTCGTCGTCGAGCTCCGGCGTCCCGCGACCGTCGGCCGTCGCGGGCAGCTCGAGCGTGAACGTGCTGCCCTCCCCCGGCGTCGACGCGACGTTGAGTGAGCCGCGCAAAAGCTGCGCGAGCCGGCGCGAGATCGGCAGGCCGAGTCCCGTCCCGTCCTGAAGCTGCGTCTTCCCGAGCTGCACGAACTCGTGGAAGATCCGCTCCTGATCGTCCGTCGAGATACCGGGGCCGTGGTCGGTCACGCTGATCGACACACCCCCTTCCTCGGCCGACCGACAGACGACATTGATCGGCTTCCCCTGCCCGAACTTGATCGCGTTCGACAACAGGTTGAGCAGGATCTGCCGCAGCCGCCGCGGATCCGAGACGATCTTGATCGGCTGCTGCGCCTCGAAGTCCAGCGCGAGCGTCGAGTGATGCTGATCGGCGAGCGGACGCACGGTGACGAACAGATCCTCGATCAGCCCCGGGAACTCCACCGGCTGCAACCGGAGATCGATCTTCCCCGCCTCGATCTTCGAGAGATCGAGCACGTCGTTCACCAGCTCGAGCAGGTGTCGCGCCGCTTTCTGGGTGCGCTCGATGCCCTCGGCCTGCTTCTCGTTCAGCGGACCGTAGATGCGCTCGAGCAGCAGCGTCGAGTAGCCGAGCACCGCGTTGATCGGCGTGCGGAGCTCGTGGCTCATCGACGCGTAGAAGCGGCTGCGCGCCGTCATGGCGCGTTCGAGATCGAGCTGACGGCGATGCAGCTCTTCGTTCAGCGACTTGAGCTCGCGCGCCGAGCGGGCGAGCGACGTCGCCTGCTGCTTGAGCTCCTGGTCGGCGCGGACGCGCTCCGAGATGTCGCGCACGATCAGCGTGTACGTGCGCCCGATCGCCGTATCGAGGCAGGAGATCGACGCCTCGATCGGGAACGACGCTCCCGTCTCGCGCTTGGCCGTCAGCGCGTGCGGCGGCGCCGCCGGATTGGCCGGCTCCATATCGCCGCGCTGCTTGTCGGCCGTGGTGCACAGCGTCGCGACGGCATTCACGCCGTCCGCGTCGGGGAAGAATTCCGTGATCGCCTTCCCGATCGCCGCGTCGGACTTCGTGCCGAACATCCGCTCCGCGGCGCCGTTGATCAGCGACACCTTGCCGTCGGCGTCGAAGACGATGATCGCATCCATGGCCGACGACACGATCTCGCGGAAGCGCGCCTCCGACTGGAGGAGCTCGTTCATGTGCTGAAGCTCAAGCTCCTGCCGTTCGAGCTCGCGCATCCGCTGCTCCTGCTCGGCGATCCGCTTCTGCTGGAGATACAGGTCGATGAAGACCTGGACCTTCGAGCGCAGGATTGCCGGCTGGAACGGCTTGAACATGTAATCGACAGCGCCGACCGAGTAGCCCTTGAAGACGTACTCCTCTTCCTTGCTGATCGCGGTGAGGAAGATGATCGGCGTGAACTTCGTCCGCTCGCGCGACTTGATCAGCTCCGCCGTCTCGAAGCCGTTCATCCCCGGCATCTGCACGTCGAGGAGGATCGCCGCGAAGTCGCGCTCGAGCAGACAGCGCAGTGCGTCCGGTCCGGACGACGCGCGCACGAGATTCTGCCCGAGCGGCTCGAGGATCGCCTCGAGCGCGAGCAGATTTTCCGAGCGGTCGTCGACGAGCAGGATGTCGACCTTCTCCTTTTCCTTCTCTGGCGTGCTCGGCGCGTGCGCTCCGTGCGACCCGTGCGGTGCGTTCTGCGTCATGCCGGCCTCGCCATCGGCATGGGAAGCGCGCCAATCGCCTTCGCGATCTCGACGATCGTCAGCACCCGAGCCTCGGGCACCGCCTCGATCGCCGCTGCCGGCATGGTCGGACTCTCCGCCGTCTGCGGCAGCTGCACGAACGCCAGTCCCCCGCGGTCGACGATGCGACGCAGGCCGAGCGACCCGTCGGCGTTCGCGCCCGTGAGCACGACGCCGACCGCCCGCGATCCGTAGGAATCCGCCGCCGACTGGAACGTCACGTCGATCGACGGACGGCTGAACCGCACCGGCTCGTCCATCGACAGCGAGATGTACCCGTCGTCGATCAGCAGATGATAGTCCGGCGGCGCGACATAAACGTTTCCCGCCGCAATGGGCGCCTTGTCTTCCGGCTCACAGACGCACAGCGACGTCTCGTCCTGTAGGAGCGTCGCCAGCAGATGATCGGAATCCCGATGCCGGTGCTGTACGACGACGACCGGCACGCCGAGCGTCCCCGGCAAGCTCTCCAACAGCTCACGGAGCGCGCTCAGTCCGCCCCAGGACGTTCCGACGACAACAATTTCGTAGGCCACGGCTACCGGATTTTGCGGTACAGCTTTTCGCGGGAATCGAGCTTTTGGTAGCAAGGCTCGTACTGGGAGAAGCGCAGCGACTCTTTGCTGCCCAGCGCGAGGATGCCGAACATCACGAGGCTCTCGTAGAACAGCGAGTGCACCCGGTTCTGCAGATTCCGATCGAAATAGATGAGCACGTTGCGGCAGAAAATCACGTTGAACTCGCTGAACGACCGGTCGGTGACCAGGTTGTGCTGCGAGAACACGACGTTGCGCGACAGCGCCGGACTGAACAACGCGCCGTCGTACTTCGCTGTGTAATACTCCGAAAACGACCGTTTGCCCCCGGCACGGATGTAGTTGTCCGTGTATTCCTGCATCCGGTTCAGCGGGAAGATGCCCGCGCGCGCCTGCTGGAGCACCGCGTCGTTGATGTCCGTCGCGTAGATGCGCGAACGCTCGAGGAGGCCTTCCTCCTCGAGCAGGATCGCCATCGAGTACACCTCTTCCCCGGTCGAACAGCCCGCGTGCCAGATCCGGATGAACGGATAGGTCCGCAGCATCGGCACGACCTTCTCGCGGAACACCTGATAGAACTTCGGGTCCCGGAACATCGCCGTGACGCTGATCGACAGGTCGAGCAGCAGGCGCTCCATCGCGTCCCGATCGTGGAGCACGAGCGCCTGCAGCTCGGAGATCGACCTCAGCCCTTCGGCTTCGATGCGTTTCCACAGTCGCCGCCGAATCGAAGCGTACGCGTACGCCCGAAAGTCGAAGCCATAGTGCCGATACACTCCCTCGAGAAGGAGCTCGATCTCGATCCGCTCGAGCTCGGCATCATACGAGACCGGCGGACCGTCGAGCGACCGCTTCGACGGTCTTACCGGTACAGCCATACCCGCA
>CBHWBX010000429.1:0-4045 GCA_966111935.1 uncultured Gemmatimonadaceae bacterium | reverse complement strand
ACTTCGACCGCGGCATGGAGCGCATCTGCGACATCCTCGATGCGTGGCGCATTCCGATTCTGTCATTAAAGGGATTTGAAGCAGACGACGTCATCGGCACGCTTGCTCGTCAGGGGGTCGACGCCGGGATGAACGTCGTCGTCGTGTCGGGCGACAAGGACTTCCAGCAGCTCGTGCGTCCCGGCGTGTGGCTTCTGAACCCGGGCCGCGGCGGCCCGGCGAGCGTCGAGGAGCAGTGGGTCGGCGTGGAGAACGGCAGCGAGCGCCTGGGCGTTCCGCCGGCGCTCGTCACGGACTATCTCGCGCTCGTCGGCGACTCGTCGGACAACGTGCCTGGCGTGAAGGGCATCGGCGAGAAGGGCGCGCAGGAGCTCGTCAACTCCTACGGCTCGCTCGAGAACATCCTCGCGCACGCCACGGAGATTCAGAAGAAGCGGCCGCGCGAGGCGTTGCTCGCCCAGACCGAGGAAGCGCGACTGTCGAAGGAGCTCGTGACGATTCGCCAGGATCTCGACGTCACGCTCAACCTTGACGCGATGCGTTTGACGGCGCCGGATCTCGCGCGCCTCCGCACGATGTACGTCGAGCTCGAGTTCCACACGCTGGCGCAAAAGCTGGCCGTACCCGAGCATGTCGTCGCGCCGGCCGGTGTGCCCGTCGAGGAGTCGGTGCCCGCGGAGCAGGTGCCGGTCGTCCCACCGACGAACTACACCGTCGTCGACACGATTCCGCTGATGGAGAAGGCGGTCGCGCGGGCGCGTCGCGCGCCGTACGTGGCGATCGACATCGAGACGGTCACCGATCCCGATGCGCCGTACGAAGCCGATCCGCTCCGCTGCGAGATCGTCGGCGTGACGCTCGCCGTCGATCCGGGTGAAGCGTACTACCTGCCGATCGCGCATCGTGCGCGGCCGGATGCGCAGGGCGATCTCGAGCTCGGCCTTGGGCTCGATACGCCGGCGGCGCCCGCGAGGAAGGCGCGCGCGAAGAAGACCGCGGAGCCGTCGAGCATCGCCGCGCGGGCGCTCGCGCGCGGCGAGACGCGAATCAAGAATCTGCCGCCGCTCGACGCGCCGGAGATGGCGCCGCTCAAAGCGCTGCTCGAGGATCCGTCGGTCAGCAAGGCGTTCCAGAACGCGAAGTACGCGGTGCTCACGCTCCGCCGGGCCGGTGTGACGGCGCGCGGGATCGACTTCGACACGATGGTCGCGAGCTACGTCCTCGATCCGGGACGGCGCAGCCACGAGCTCGACCTGCTCGCCCTCGAGTTCCTGAACCGCAAGCTCACGACGATCGACGAGCTGTGCGGCAAGGGGAAGGAGACGATCCCGTTCGACCAGGTGCCGATCGAGTGCGCGCGTGACTATGCGTGCGAGGACGCCGACATCATCTGGCAGCTGCGCGCGATGTTCGAGCCGCAGCTCGATGCGCTCGCGCTCTCGACGCTCTTTCGTGAAGTGGAGATGCCGCTCGTCGAAGTGCTCGCCGAGATGGAGTGGCACGGCATCACGATCGACACGGAATGGTTCGCGTCGCTCAAGGAGCGCTTCGAGCGCGAGCGGAAGCGCGTCGAACAGGAGATCTACGCATCGGCGGGCGAGGAGTTCAACATCAACTCCAACCCGAAGCTGCGCGAGATTCTCTTCGAGAAGCTCAACCTGCCGGTGCTGAAGAAGACGGCGACGGGACCGTCCACCGACGCGAGCGTGCTCCAGCAGCTCGCCGACGAAGGGCATCAGCTCCCGGTGCTGCTCATGGAGTACCGCGAGATCTCGAAGCTCGAGAGCACCTACATCGACGCGCTGCCGACCTACGTGCACCCGCGCTCGATGCGTGTGCATACGTCGTTCAGCCAGACCACCGCGGCGACGGGACGGCTCTCGTCGAACGAGCCGAACCTTCAGAACATTCCAATTCGCCGCGAGCTCGGCCGCGACGTCCGCCGCGGCTTCGTGCCGCGAAAGGGCTGGCTGCTCGTCGCCGCCGACTACTCGCAGATCGAGCTGCGACTGCTCGCGCACCTCTCGCAGGATCCGGCGTTCGTGCAGGCGTTCCGCGCCGGCGGCGACATCCATCGTCAGACGGCCGCGATCATCTTCGACGTGCCGCTCGACGAGGTGACGAAGGACATGCGCGCACGCGCGAAGACGATCAACTTCGCGACGATCTACGGCCAGGGCGCACACGCGCTGTCGCAGCAGCTCAAGATCACCCACGCCGAAGCGAAGGAGTTCATCGAGAAGTACTTCGAGCGCTTCCACAAGGTGCGCGAGTACCTGGATTCGCGGATCGCATTCGCGCGCGAGCACGGCTACGTCCAGACCATCTTCAATCGCCGGCGGTACATCCCGGAGCTGCGCGAGCGGAACTTCAACATCCGCGCGTTCGGCGAACGCACGGCGCAGAACTCACCGATCCAAGGCTCGGCGGCGGACCTGATCAAGATCGCGATGATCAAGATCCACCGCGCTCTCGCCGCAAAGAAGTTGAATACCGAAATGCTCCTTCAGGTCCACGACGAGCTCGTGTTCGAGGTGCCGGGACCGGAGCTCGCGGAGGCGCAGGCGCTCGTGAAGCACGAGATGGAGCATGCCGCCGAGCTGTCCGTCCCGCTGGTCGTGGACATCGGAATCGGCGACAACTGGCTCGCGACGAAGATGGATTGACCGGGTGGGGATCTGGTGACCGGGGTCACGATCAGTCAATTTGCCAACGTCGCACCTTGCAACTTGCGTCGCATTTAGACGAATGAATATTTGACCGTCGCGTTTGACGGCTGGAATTAAAAATCATCTAAATCGTTGCACGGCAATGCATTGGCGAAAACGGCCGAATTCGGCACCTCGCTTGCCTTTCAGTTCGGCACTCGCCAAGGCCGGCGAGCGAACGATTTGACCGAATTCCCACCGGTTATCCACCCGTAGTCTCCCACCCGGTCGAGCTCCGATGATTCAAAACCGACGCGCCTTCACGCTGATCGAGCTGCTGATCGTCGTCGTGATCATTGGCATCCTTGCGGCAATGGCGATTCCGAAGTTCCAGAGCACCAAGGGCAAGGCCTACTTCGCCGGGATGCGCAGCGATCTGCACAACCTCACGACGGCGGAGGAGTCGTACTTCTACGACCACGCGTCGTATACGAACGATCTCTCGGCGCTGCACTTCCAGCCGTCGCATGGCGATTCGGTGGCGATCACTGAAGCTACGGTGAACGGCTGGTCCGCGACGTCGTCGAATCCTGAGTCGTATCCGCACTTCTGCGCGCTGTTCCTGGGCAGCGCCGCGCCCGTTGCCCCCGCTACCGCGGCCGGTGTCGTTGCCTGTCAGTAGCCGCCCGGCGGAGGAATGCGTGACGCGTCCCGCGCGCGTCGCGCCGGCGTTTCGCGAATACGCGAAGCGTCGTGATGGGATGATCTACGCCATGGATGGCGGGCTCTGGCTGCACCGACACGTTTGGAAAGGGCGACGCCTGGCGCACCTCGTGTCGACGGATCGTGAGCTGTTGCTCGAGTATGGCGACGCGATCGGCATGCCCGAAGAGCGGTTGCAATACCATCCGCTCAAGGACCCGCGCACCGGCGAGCGACGCGACGCGTGGCACTGGGATCTCGGCGGTCCCGTCCTGCCTCCGCCCTCGAGCAAGATCTACTGAGTCGTTGCCGGCACGGCCGCGAGCGCGCGGTCGACCGCGATCACCTCGGCGCGTAACGCATCGAGCTCGTTACGCAAATGGGCGTGCAGGCCCCGATCGCGTCGGAACAGGAGGAACGCGCGCGCACGCCGCGCGGCGCGCCGCCAACGATCGCGCAGCGCGAAGTTCACGTCGGCGGCGATCGGCAGGCTCACGAGATACAATACCGCCGCGGTCCAGCCGAGGAGCGCGCCGACGATGAGCGTCTGCACCAGGTAGGCGATCGTCACGAATGCCGCACCGGCGACGACCGTGCGCATCGCGGGATCGGCGGCGCTTTCGACGTTGCGCATTGCCAGGCCGCGGGCCGCATGGATCGGCAGCCAGTGATTGAGCCACCCCCAGAGGCGCGCC
>CBHWBX010000428.1:0-4066 GCA_966111935.1 uncultured Gemmatimonadaceae bacterium | reverse complement strand
CGGACCTTCCTCACCGACGTTGCCGATGAAGTAGACGTTGCCGTTCGTCTGCACGCCGGCCTTCTCGAACGCACGCGCGACCGAGAGCACCGTCACGAGACCGCGACCGTCGTCACCGATGCCCGGCGCGACGAGCGTGTCGCCCTTGTGGCGAATCTTCACGTCCGTGCCTTCGGGGAAGACCGTGTCGAGGTGTCCTTCGATCAGAACCGTCGGGCCCTTGCCGGTGCCCGGACGCAGCGCGATGACGTTGCCCACGGCATCGATGCGTACGTTCTTCAGGCCGACGGCCTCGAGGCGCTTCTTGAACTCGGCGGCACGCGCCGACTCCTTGAACGGCGGCGCGGGAATCTGCGTGAGATCGAGCTGCTGCTGCAGCGTCCACGCCTTGTCGGCCTTGATGATGTCGAGCGCCGCCTTCACGCGCGGGTTCGTCGCCGGAATCGGCGACTGCGCGGCGAGAGGAAGAGCAGTGGTGAGCAGAGCGAGAGAGAGTTTGCGCATGTGTGTCATCCTGAGCGGAGCGAAGGACCTCTTTCACTGAGGCGGGATTTCGAACAGAAGGTACTTTCAATCACAGCGTGTGGCCACTGCGCGTCAGCAGAGATGGACCGCGGTGGCCTTGAAGCCGACGACGACTTCCGCGCCGACGCCGAGCTTCAGCTCGCGGACCGAGCGCGCCGTCACCGCGGCGACGATCGGCGTGCCGGTCGCGTCGACGGTCACGCGCGACAGCGCGCCCCCGGGGACGATCTCGACGACGCGGCCGCGAAACTGATTCTGGAGCGACGACGTCGACAGCTCGGTGCTGAGCGAGACTTCTTCGGCGCGGATCACGGCGTGCGTCGGCCCCGGCACCACGTCGCCGATCGCATAGAAAGTGAGCGCGCCGGTGGTGAACGCCACCGCATGCTCCACGAAGGTGTCTTCCGACGCGCTGTCGAAGTCGGGCGCCTCTGAGCGGATCGGGCGCGCCGTTCCCGCGAAGACATTCTCGGCGCCGAGGAAGTCGGCGATGTACGGCGAGGCAGGCTTGCGGAAGACGTCCTCCGGATCGCCCTGCTGAACGACGCGGCCGCGGTCGAGCATGATCGCGACGTCGCCGAGCAGGCCGGCCTCGGCGAAGTCGTGGGTGACCTGGAGCACCGTGAAGCGACGCTCGTAGTAGATCGTGCGAAGGATGCGGCGGGCGACGTTGCGCGTGCGCGGATCGAGCGCGCTGAATGGCTCGTCGAGCAACAGCACCTCGGGGCGGCGCGCAAGCGCGCGCGCGAGCGCGACGAGCTGTCGCTCGCCACCGCTGAGCGATCCGACGGCGCGATCGGCGAGCGCGTTGACGCCGAAGCGTTCCGCGACGTCGTCGGCCGCGTCGGCGCTCGCGGCGCCGTAGTGCACGTTCTCGCGCACGCTGAGATGCGGAAACAGGTACGCGTGCTGATAGACGATCCCGAGACGTCGCTGCTCCGGCGGCGCGGAGGTGAGATCGTCGCCGCCGAGGAGGACGCTGCCGGAGGTCACCGGGACGATGCCGGCGATCGCTTCGAGCAGCGTCGTCTTCCCCGCTCCCGCGGGACCGATGACGACGCCGTACATCCCCTGCGGTATGTCGAAGGAGACATCGCGCAGCTCGAAGCGTCCGGCGCGCGCATTGAGTCGGCGGACCGAGATCATCGCGCGAGCGGATCGGCGTGCTTCAACGCGCGCAGCGCAATGAGCGGGATGAGCGCGAGCAGCACGAGCACGGCGGCGACGGGCAGCGTCTCGGCGAGCCCGAAGCTCGTGAAGCGATCGTAGCTCAATACGCTCGCGACCTTCGGATTGTAGGTGAGGATGACGATCGCGCCGAACTCACTCACCGCACGCGCCCACATCACCACCGCGGCCGCGGTGAGTCCACGCCCAGCGAGAGGAAGCGTGATGCGGCGGAACGCGCGCCAGGCGTCGTCTCCCAGGGTGCGGGCGACCGACTCATAGCGCGCGTCGACGCGCGCGAACGTCTCGCGTGCGGCGCTGACGTAGAGCGGCGCCGAGACGAAGAGCATCGCGCAGACGATGCCGACCGGCGAGCCGGCGACGCGCAGGCCCGCGGCGTAGAGCAGCGAGCCGACGGGGCTCGCGCGTCCGAGGACGAGCAGCAGCGCGATACCGGCGACCGGATGCGGGATGACGAGCGGCAGATCCATCAGCGCGAGCAGCAGCGCGCGTCCGGTGAACGAGCGCCGCGCGAGCAGATAGGCGAGCGGCGTTCCGCCGATCACGCCGAGCAGCGTGGCGATCGTCGCGGTGGTCGCCGTGAGCAGCAGCGCGCCGCGCAGCTCATGGTCGGAGAAGAGTCCGGCGATGCCGCGCCCGGCGCCCGAGATGACCAGCCCGGCGACCGGTCCGAGAATGAAGAGCAGAAAGAGCGACGAGCAGAGCGCGACGACGACCGTTGCCACCGCTCGGCCGACCGGATTCGGCGACGACGGCGGTGTGAGCGGCTCGAGTCTAATCTCGGGGAGCGCCATGCGGTCGTGTGGGCGCGCCGGTGCCGATCACGATCGGACGTTCGAGCATGTCGACGTGCGCGGCGCGCGTGCGGACCTGCATCTCCGGCGAGGTGAGAAAAAGGTAAAGCTGTTCCGCAGCCTTGCGATGCGGCGCGTTTTTCGGAATGGTCGCGCCGTAGAGGATCGGCTGGCCGACGAATCGTTCCTTGCTCCCGGGCGACGAGCCGCGCACATCGACCGACGCCGTGGCGTACAGCTTCGCGTGCGCGGGATCGCCGAGGTCGATCTGCGGCGGGAGCGTGATGTATCGGAAGCCGTTCGACTCGGCGACCGACTGATAGTCATAGATGTAGTCGAGCTCTCCGGCGGCGAGCAGCGCCGCGAGCTCGGCGGCGTTCGGGCGAATGTTGCGATCGGGCGCGTTGGCGACGAGCGACTTCGCGAGGCCCGGCCTGTGATAATGCTTCTCGGCCAGGTCGAGCATGAGCAACGTTCGATACCCGACGGGTGCGAGATTCGGATCGGTGCGTCCGACCTCGACGTCCTTGCCGGCGAGGATGCGCGTCCAGTTCTCGCGGGTGATCTCGCCGGCGTGCTTCGATTTGGACGTGTAGGCGACGACCATGCGGTTCCGCGCAAACTCCGAGTACCAGGTCGCGTACTTCGGGACGAGGAAGCGCGGGAATACGTCGGCGTCGGCGAGGAGGAGCAGGTCCGGCGTACGGTGGAGCTCGGTAATCTTGCGCACGTGCTCGAGCGACGCACCGCTTTCGCGCAGGATCACCGTGTGGGTGCGCGCGGCGAAGCTGTCGAGCGCCGGCTGGAGCGGCTTCGTGAGGCTCGCGGCGAGGTAGAGGACGACGGTATCGGCGACGAATCCGAACATGGGATCGAAAGCTTGGGTGGAAGCGTCGGAACCACAAGCAGGCCGTCCCGAAACTTCCCCCGGAGGCGGGCCGTCCTCCTTTACAGAGGGTTGCGAAACCTTCGACTTGTACTAGCGTACTGGTACAAGTCGCGACCCTTCTCCCTCTCCCGCCTTCCCTCTCTTCTCATATGTCCGAACTGGCGATCGACATTCGCAATGTCGTGAAGCGGTACGAGGAGCACGTCGCGGTTCGCGACCTGTCGCTCCAGGTACCGCGCGGATCGGTGTACGGCCTGCTCGGCCCCAACGGCGCCGGGAAGACGACGACCATCCGGATGATCCTCGACATCATCCTCCCCGATTCCGGCACGATCACCCTGCTCGGCAAGCCGAACACGGAACCGGCAACGCTCGACCGCGTCGGGTACCTGCCCGAAGAGCGCGGGCTGTACAAGAAGATGCAGGTCCGTCGCGTGCTCGCGTTCCTCGCCGAGCTGAAAGGCGTGAACGCGGTCGATGCGAACAAGCGCATCGACGAGTGGCTCGCACGCTTCAGCCTTTCGTCGAGCGACAAGAACTGGGGCGACGCGAAGGTGGACGAGCTGTCGCGCGGCATGCAGCAGAAGGTCCAGTTCATCGCGGCGCTGTTGCACGACCCCGAGCTCGTGATCCTCGACGAGCCGTTCAGCGGCCTCGATCCGATCAACGC
>CBHWBX010000427.1:0-4070 GCA_966111935.1 uncultured Gemmatimonadaceae bacterium | reverse complement strand
GACTACCTCGGCCTCGCCACTGATCCTCGCCTCGCCATCGCGGCGCGGGACGCGATGGCGAGCTCCGGCATCGGCGCGACAGCATCGCGACTCATTGCGGGCAACGGCATCGAGCACGAGCGGCTCGACGCCGAGCTCGCGCGCTTTCTCGGCACCGAGGCCGCGCTCAGCTTCTCGACCGGATACGCGGCCAACGCCGGTGTGATCCCCGCCCTCGTCGGACGGGGCGACATCATCTTCGCGGACGAGCTCAATCACGCCTCACTGATCGATGGCTGTCGCCTCAGTCGCGCGACGGTCCACGTCTATTCGCACGCGAGCGTCGACGCGCTCGCCGCGGCGATCCGTAGTGAGCGCGCACAGCACCGGCGGGCGCTCATCGTCACCGATGGGATGTTCTCGATGGACGGCGACTTCGCGCCGCTCGGCGACATCGTCGCCCTCGCGCGCGAGCACGACACCTGGACCTACGTCGACGACGCTCACGCGCTCGGCGTGACCGGGACCGCCGGTCGCGGCACCGCCGCGATGCAGGGCGTCCTTCAGGACATCGACGTGATTGCCGGGACGCTCGGCAAGGCGTTCGGTGCGGCCGGCGCGTTCGTCGGCGGATCGGCGCTGCTGCGTCAGTGGCTCGTCAATCGCGCGCGATCGTTCGTCTTCAGCACCGGCCCGATGCCCGCGCAGGCCGCGGCGGCGCGCGAGGGCGTTCGCATCGCGTCGAGTGATGCCGCGTTGCGCGCACGCGTCGCGACCAACGCGACCCGATTGCGATCGGGTCTCGCGACGGCGGGCATCCAGGTCGTCGGCGAGCCCGATGCGCACATCATCCCGATCGTCATCGGCGCGGCTGCGCGGACGATGGAGATCGGCGCTGCTCTCGCCGGCCGCGGCTTTCTGGTCGGCGCCGTGCGTCCGCCGACCGTTCCCGACGGCACCTCGCGCCTGCGCCTCACGGTGAGCGCGGCCCACACCCCCGAGCAGATCGATGCGCTCGTCCAGTCTACTATCGAGGTAGTAGCTTAGGTGAACAAACGTTTCGATCTTCTCGCCGCCGACGCCGAGCACGTCTGGCATCCCTATACCCAGCACGGCTCCGGCGAGCCCCATCTCGCGATCGCCCGCGCCAGCGGCGCATACCTATATGATGCGTCCGGCCGCGAGATCTTCGACGCGATCTCGTCCTGGTGGGTGACCCTCCACGGCCACGCCGAGCCGACGGTCGCTGCGGCGATCGCCGAACAGGCGCGGACGCTCGAGCAGGTGATCTTCGCCGGCTTCACCCACGAACCCGCGGCGCGCCTCGCGAGCGAGCTCGTGAAGGTGCTGCCGAAGGGACTCGCCCGCGTCTTCTTCTCCGACGACGGCTCGACCGCCGTCGAAGTCGCGGTGAAGGTCGCGCTCCAGTACTGGCAGAACCGCGGGGAAGCTCGGCGCATCGTCGTCGCGCTCGAGAACGCCTACCACGGCGACACCTTCGGCGCGATGAGCGTCAGCGCGCGCGGGCTCTTCACCGACCCGTTCGCCGAGAAGCTCTTCGAGGTCGTCCGTCTCCCCGATCCGACGACGGAAGACGTCGTCGGCGCATTCGAGCACGTCGTCGCGACGCGCGCGACCGACGTCGCCGCGCTGATCGTCGAGCCGCTCGTCCTCGGCGCCGGCGGCATGCGGATGTGGAAGCCCGAGGCACTGCGCGCGCTGCGCGAGGTGTGCGCGCGCCACGGGATCATCTTCATCGCCGACGAGGTCATGACCGGCTTCGGCCGCACCGGACCGCTCTTCGCCTGCGAGCACGCCGGCATCTCGCCCGACCTGATCTGCCTCTCCAAGGGGATCACCGGCGGCTTCCTGCCGATGGGCGCGACGGTCGCCACCGAGGAGCTCTTTTCGGCGTTCCGCTCCGACGATCGTAAGAGAACGCTCTTTCACGGACACTCATACACCGCGAACCCGATCGCCTGCGCCGCCGCGCTGGCCTCGCTCGCGCTGCTCGACGAGCGGTCGGCCGAGCGCCGGCGGGCGATCGAGGCGTCGCATCGCGAGGCCGCGGCGCGCTTCGAGCGCACGCGCGGCATCGAGAACGTGCGCGTGCTCGGCACCATCCTCGCCCTCGACTTCGTCTCCGACGATCGCGGCTATCTCAGCGCCGTCGGTCCGACGGTGAAGCGCGTCGCGCTCGAGCGCGGCGTCCTGCTCCGTCCGCTCGGCGACACGGTCTATGTGCTTCCCCCCTATTGCAGCTCGAGCGCCGACCTCGCGCGCGCGTATGACGTGATCGCCGAGGTTGCTGAACGGTGACCATACGCCTCGGCATCACCGGCACCGACACCGGCGTCGGCAAGACCGTCGTCGCCTGCGCGATCGCGTCGGGGCTGCGGCGTCGCGGGCTGCGCGTCGCCGCGATGAAACCGATCGAGACCGGCGTCGCCATCGACAATGCCGAGCGCGATGGCGCGCGCCTCGCGCGTGCCGCCGGCAACATCCATCCGCTCTCGGTGATCGCGCCGCTCACCTTTCCCGATCCCGTCGCGCCGCTCGCCGCGTCGCGCCGGATCGGCGCTTCCGTCGACCTCGCGCTGCTCGATCACGCCGTTCGCTCGGCGTCGATCGATTCCGATGCCCTGGTCGTCGAAGGCGCGGGCGGCCTGCTCGTGCCGATCGACGAGCGTACGTCGTACGACACGCTGTTCACGCGCTGGTCGCTCGACGTGATCGTCGTCGCGGCGAACAAGCTCGGTGTGATCAACCATACCCGTCTCACCCTTGCCGCTCTTCGCGCCGCGGGACTGAATACCGTCGCCGTCGTCCTCAACGCCACCGTGTCCGACTCCGATACGTCGGTCGCCGAGAATGCCGCGCTGATCGCCGAGCTCGAAGATGTTCGCGTCGTCGAGCTTCCATGGCTGGCGCCCGACGGCGATCTTGATCGTGCATCCGAAATCCTCCTCGAACCCGTCATCCATGAACTGGAACGCTCTGGCCGATCGCGCGCTGGCCGGTGAGCTGATCACGCGCGACGAAGCGCGGGCCGTCCTCCAGGCCCCCGATTCCGAGCTGCTCGACCAACTGGCCGCCGCGTATCGCGTGCGCCGCCATCATCACGGCAATCGTGTGCGTCTGCACTTCCTGCTCAACGCACAGAGCGGACTCTGTCCGGAAGACTGCAACTACTGCTCGCAGTCGTCGATCTCGACCGCCGAGATCGAGAAGTATCCCTTCATGGCGCACGAGAAGATCCTCGCCGCCGCCGATCGCGCCGCGAGCCTGAACGTCGGCACGTTCTGCATGGTCATCTCCGGCCGCGCGCCGGGCGAGCGCGTGTTCAACAAGGTGCTCGACGCGGTGCGCGAGGTGAAGTCGCGCCACAACATGCACGTGTGTGCCTGTCTCGGTCTGCTCACGGAAGATCACGTGCGCCGTCTCGAGGAGGCGGGCGTCGATCAGGTCAACCACAACCTGAACAGCTCCGAGCGCTTCACCGAGGAGATCGTCTCGACGCACACCTTCGGCGATCGCGTCGCGACGGTCGAGCATGTCGCGAAGTCGAACATGAAGACGTGCTCCGGTGGCATCATCGGCATGGGCGAGACGGACGAAGACGTGATCGATCTCGCGCTCTCGCTCCGCGAGCTCAACGTCCGCAGCGTCCCGGTGAACTTCCTCATCCCGATCGACGGCACGCCGCTCTCCGAGCGCGCCGACCTCGATCCGCGCCGCTGCCTGCGCGTGCTCTGCCTTTACCGGTTCCTCCTCCCGTCCCAGGAGATCCGCATCGCCGGCGGCCGCGAAGTCCACCTCCGCTCGATGCAACCGCTCGGCCTCTATGCCGCCAACTCGATCTTCATCGGCGACTATCTCACCACCCCCGGCCAAGCCGCGCGCGACGACTACCAGATGATCCGCGACGCCGGCTTCGTCCTCGAATCGCCGGACGGGGAAGCGCTCGACGAGGCGCGTCTGGCCGAGCTGCTCGCGACCACTGATTCGGCGCCGGCTATCGCTTAGCGCTGGACAGATGGGCGCGGGGCGGGGGGCGAGGTCACCTGCATGCTCGAGCTCGCGCGGCCCTT
>CBHWBX010000426.1:0-4083 GCA_966111935.1 uncultured Gemmatimonadaceae bacterium | reverse complement strand
GCCGCATCACCGCCGCGGCTGAATTCGCGCAGCGTATGGATCAGGGTGAGACCGGCGCGAACACGGCCGCGAGTCCGGCGGTCACGCACGACTCGACGGGCCGACTGTTCGACGGCTTCATCATCGGCCGTCCGCTGGAGTGGTTCGACTCGAGCCGCCAGTCGAACTTCAGCTTCGTCGCGCGCTACGATCACTTCACGCCGTCGACCAGCCCGTCATCGCCGAACTACGCCGGCACGACGCCGAGCTACAACTACTGGATCGTCGGCGGCTCCTACGACATCACGAGCCGGTTCGTGCTGACGCTCGATTGGCAGGTGCAGTCGCCGTCGGGCTTCCCGCCGCCGACGGGGACGAACGTGCGGCCGACGCCGCGGAGCTCGACGCTCTTTCTCAACTGGCAGGCGACATTCTAGGCGGACGACGGGCGAAACGGCGAGTGCAAAGGGCGCTCGAAACGGCGAGTGCAAGGGGCAGTCGAAACGGCGAGTGCAAGGGGCGGGTGGGGGGCGGAGAGCGCTCACGCAGCACCTTCAGGTTTAGTGGGGTGCTGCGCGTGTCGTTCGCGCACGCGATCGCGCAAAGACTCGATCATCCGCTGCGTACAAATTACGGTGCCCTTCAGGTTGAAGGCGTCGCGCTCCGGCACGATTTGATAGGCCACGGCCAAGGTTATCTGCGAGGCCAACTCGTTCGCCGAGCGGGCTGCAATGTCGAGAAAGCGCACGAACTCAAGCGGAAAGTCGGAGCCGCGCCCCTCGGCGATGTTGCTCGAAATTGATTCCGCTGATCGAATCATCTGATCGCGAAGCTCGCCGTATGCGCGCACTGGAAAATGGGCGACGAGCGCCCTGACGCCTACCGCGACCCGAACAGCGGCCTGCCACGCCCGCACACCATCTGCTGATGCCATGGAGCGACAGTATCACCGCCACTCTCGTGATGCGTCACCCCCCCGACGCCAGCAGCATCATTTGCATTCGCCCCCTCCTCCCTTCTGCACTCCTCACCCCGACCGCCGTTTTCCACCGCCCTTTTATACTCGCCGTCTCGACTGCCCTTTGCACGCGCCGTTTCGACTGCCCTTTGCACGCGCCGTTTCGACTGCCCTTTACACTCGCCGTTTCGAGCGCCCTTCGTACTCGCCCCTTTTCGACTCCACCCCTCCCACCCATTCGTGACAGAGCTCGAAACACCTCGCTCCCCGTGACGCGTTCGTTGCAGTTCCATTAAAGGACAGAGACCAAAAAGCCGGATCGTTCGGGCGTGCAGCTTCCTCACCCTCGACTGGTCCCGGCTATGCTTCCTCGATTGATGGCTCGCGCGTTGACGCTCGCCATTGCGCTCGCGTTTTCGTCGACGTCTCTCACCGCCCAGCAACTACCGACCGGACACATTGTCGGACGCGTCGTCGACGCCACGACCGGCCAGGGCGTCACCGATGCGGGCGTGCAGGTGGTCGGCACGACGAGCGGAACGCAGACCGGTGTCGATGGACGTTTCACGCTGGCGAACGTGCGCGCGGGCACGATCACGATTCAGGTCCGTCGCATCGGCTACACGCCGAAAACGGTCACCGGCATCCTCCTCACCGGCGGCCAGACGCTCGAGCAGAACATCTCGCTCGCGACGGCCGCTGCACGCGTCGAAGCGCAGGTCGTGACCGCGGCCAAGGAGCGCGGCACGGTGAGCGAAGCGCTCGACAAACAGCGCACCACCGTCGGCGTCGTGAATGCGATCACCTCCGAGCAGATCCAGCGCAGCCCGGACAGCGATGCGTCGCAGGCGGTGCAGCGCGTCAGTGGTGTCACGGTGCAGGACGACAAGACCGTCGCCGTGCGCGGCCTCGCCGAGCGTTACACCACCGTGTCGCTCAACGGCGCACGCGTGCCCAGCCCCGAGCCGGAGAAGCGCATCGTTCCGCTCGATCTCTTCCCCGCTGGGCTTCTCCAGACGGTGACGACGTCGAAGACCTTCACCCCCGATCAGTCGGGGGACTTCGCCGGCGCGCTCGTGAACATCCAGACGCGCGAGTTCCCGGCGAATCGTTCGGTCACCGCGCAGTTCACCGGCGGATACGCCGCGAACTCGAGCGGCGCGCGGATGATCGCGCCGCGCGGCGTCGGTGGCGAGGCATTCGGCACCGCGAGCGGCAAGCGCGCCATCCCATCGCTCGTGAAGACGGCGGGCAGCCTGCTCAACTACAACCAGGCCGATCAGAATCTTCTCATCAACCAGTTCCGCAACGCCTGGACCCCGACGACCACGACCGCCGCGCCAAACAGCTCGGCCGGAATCTCGCTTGGCGGCAACGACGGGATCCTCGGCCACAACATCGGCTACCTCCTCTCAGGCTCATACTCCTACTCGACGGACCTGAAGGACAACCAGCTGCGCGCCCTCGCCGACCGCGGCACGACGCCGGGCGAGACCCGGCCGATCGATCAGTTCGTCGGCCAGACGGCGGGCCAGAGAATCCTCTGGGGCGGCCTCGCGAACCTGAGCACGATGCTCGGCGACGGCTCGCGCATCGCGTTTAACGGCATGTACAACCGCACCGCCGACAACGATGCCCGCGTCGAGCGCGGTCACTTCGAGAACGAGGGCATCGACGCGAAGATCACGCGCATGCAGTACGTCGAGCGCGCCGTGAGCTCGGCACAACTCGTCGGCGAGCACCAGCTCGGCGCCGCCAATCACTTCGACTGGTCGGCGACGCGCAGCGGCGTCCGTCGCGACGAGCCCGATCGCTCCGAGTTCGTGCAGGTCGTGACGAAGGACGCGAGCGGCATCGAGCATCTCCAGTGGCTCAACACCGGCAACGAAGGCGCGGTACGCACCTTCTCGACGCTCGACGAGCACTCGAACGAAGGGAAGCTGAACTACCAGCTCTCGTTCGGCGCCGTCGGCCGCGACCACGCCTTGAAGCTCGGCGTGCTCGGCCGCGAGACCGATCGCGATGCCGACACCCGGGCGTATTCGATCAGCGCTCCCGGCGCGAACACGAACGTCACGACCCTCGACGCCGAGCAGATCTTCGACGGCCGCTTCACGCAGCCGAACAGCACGGTGTTCGCACTCGCTCCGCTCGCGCAGGGCGGCTCGTACAGCGCGCACGATCGCCTCGGCGCCGGCTATCTCATGACCGAGATCGGGCTCACGAGCCGCGCGCGGCTGATCGGCGGCGCGCGCGTCGAGAACGACAAGGTCGATCTCGATGCCTTCTCGACGCTCGGCGCTCCGATCTCCGTGCAGAAGAACTGGACCGACATCCTGCCGTCGCTGTCGCTCAACTACCAGCTCACCGACGCGCAGCAGCTGCGTCTCTCGAGCAGCATGACGCTCGCCCGCCCCGAGTATCGCGAGCTCGCGCCGATCACCAGCCGCGACGTCCTCAACGCCGACGACGTGCTCGGCAACGATCAGCTCGAGCGCACGCGCATCGCCAACGCCGACGCGCGCTGGGAGTGGTATCCGAACAGCGGTGAGATCATCAGCCTCGGCGTGTTCGCCAAGCAGTTCGACAAGCCGATCGAGCGGGTGTATCAGGCGGCGGGATCGGGCACGCGCGTCGTGTTCTACACGAATGCGAAGAGTGCGACGAACTACGGCATCGAGCTCGAGGCCCGCAAGAACCTGTCGTTCCTGCTTCCCGCGCTCAACCGCTTCCAGGCGTTCACGAACCTCACGCTGATGGAGAGCCGGATTCATCTCGCCGAGGACACGCGCGCGAGCGCGACGAACAAGTCACGTCGCATGGTCGGCCAGGCGCCCTACGTCGTGAACGCCGGCCTGACGTATCTCGCGCAGGGCAACAGCACGAGCGCGACGCTGCTCTTCAACCGCGTCGGCCCGCGCATCGAAGCGGCCGGCGACACGCCGCTGCCGGACGTGATCGAGCAGCCGCGCAACGGTCTGGATTTCTCGCTGCGCCTCCCCGTCGCCGGCGCCTTCTCGGCGCGCTTCGACGCCAAGAATCTCCTCGACGATCCGTACGTCGTCAGCCAGGGGACGGTGACACGCGAGCGCTATCGCTTCGGCCGCACGGTGCAGGCGGGGCTCGTCTGGCGCCCGTGAGGCAAC
>CBHWBX010000425.1:0-4086 GCA_966111935.1 uncultured Gemmatimonadaceae bacterium | reverse complement strand
ACGGCCCTCGTTTCGCCGAAGGGACCCGGCGGCTGGTAATCGGCGGATCCTTCCGGATCCGGATCGGCTCCTCGAGCAGCGTCGAACGACGCCCCAACATCCCCAGCGAATCCACCGCCGCGCCCGTGCGCGGAAAATCGAGCGCGCTCAGTGAATCGATGAGCGTGAGCGCACGCTGCGTCGAATCGGCGCGCAGCACGCCGGGCGCGAGCTGAACGGTCGGACGCAGCTCGGCGTTCGACACGTGCTGCGCCGAGTCGATCGTCGCGCAGGCGACGACGCCGCGGTTCATCGGTTCCTTGAGACCGAAGGGTCCGTACGTCAGCAGGTTGCCGAGCGAGTACAGTACCAGCCGGTCGCCGCGCCACTGCGCCGCGCGCAGCACATGCGGCCCGTGGCCGATGACGAGCGTCGCGCCGCCGGCGAAGGCCGCGTTCGCGAAGGCCACGGGATTGCCGCGGTTGATCGTCTTTAGAAAAATCTCATCGCGGTCGAGCGTGCGCTGCGCCGGCGCACCCTCGGCGCCCAGGTGCATCGTCACGACGACGATCGGCCACCGCGCCGCCGCCGCGGCGACGTAGCGACGCACCGCCGCGAGATCGCGCGCGTCCGGCGACAGCGCGTCGGTGTAGAAGCCGAGCACCGCGAGCGTGTCGCCCGACGGAAGCGGCACCACCGTCGCGATCGAGTCGGCGCCGGTGACGAGAATGCCCGCGCGCTCGAGCAGCGCGATCGTCGTGTCGCGACCCGCGTCGCCGGCGTCGCGCGCATGATTGTTCGCAACGTTGCCGACCAGCACGACGCTGCTGTCGACGATGCGACGCAGCGCCGTCGCGGTGTTCGGCGGCTGGCGGAAAGCGAAGCAGCTCGTCGCGCGCGGCGCGCACTTGGGCGGAACACGCCCGCTGCCGATCGCCCCTTCGATGTTGAGCAGCACGACGTCGGCGCCGCGGACGAAGGGGCGCAGCTGCGGCGCGAGGCTGTCGGGGTCCGCGCTCATCCCCCATTCCGCGTTGAGCTTTGCGGCGGCGGAGCGCGCCCACGCCGGATCGAGGTTCGTACCCAGAGTGACGTCGCCGCCGGTGCAGACGCGGATCGGCGGCTGCGCGGCGACCGTGGACGCGACGAGGGACAGACCGGCAAGCAGGCGCATACGAGTCAACCTATTTCGCGGTCGGGTTGTCATACAGAGGGCTGAAACCCTGGACGAGCTGGATCCGTCAGGACTGTTCGGAAGTGGGACGTCGAATCCCACAGACGAGCAAGACCAGCCGGCAGAAGGCTCGATTGGAAGATCGTAAGTCGTTTGCAGTCATAGCATTACAGCAATATGGCGAGCGGCATGGTCCTTCCTTGAGCGTCCTGGAGCATTTCCATCCACGCCCCCCGCCCTTCCGCACGAGACGTCACCTTGGACATCAAGCGCGAACCTCCCAAGAAAACCAAGAAGTTCATCGTGTACGGCGCCGGCCTGGCCGGCATCGTCGCCGTATCGGTCGCCGTGAGCAAGCTCAAGCCGGCCGCGCCGCCGGTCGAGCGCGGGACGCTCTGGATCGACACGGTGAAGCAGGGCTCGATGACGCGCGACGTCAACGCGCCGGGCAACCTGGTCCCCGATAACCCGCGCAACATCACGGCGCTCACGAGCGGCCGTGTCGAAGCGCTCCCCGTGAAGCCGGGCATCAACGTCACGACGAGCACCGTGCTCGTGGTGATGAGCAACCCGGACGAAGACATCAAGCAGCTCCAGAACGAGCAGGCGCTCAACTCGTCGATCGGCCAGCTCGCCTCGCTGAAGACGCAGCTCCATCAGCAGATCCTGTCGCAGCAGGGGATCGTCGCGACG
Organism: uncultured Gemmatimonadaceae bacterium; assembly: GCA_966111935.1. Lineage (GTDB taxonomy): Bacteria > Gemmatimonadota > Gemmatimonadetes > Gemmatimonadales > Gemmatimonadaceae > JAQBQB01. Next base: position 2,240 of record CBHWBX010000425.1, on the reverse strand, counting down.
ACGCGCACGCAGTACAACAACGCGATGCGTCTCGCCGCGGTGCAGGATTCGCTCGCGAGCAAGAAGCTCTCGTCGGCCAACGACGTCGCCGCCGCGCGCGATGTCGCCGCCGAAACGAAGCAGCGGCTCGACATTGAGCTGAAGCGCCTCGAGGACATCCAGTCGTCTGAAGCGACGCAGATCAAGCTCCAGGAAGATCAGATCGAGAGCCTGCGCCGCATCCTCGCCGAGCAGAAGCGCCGCGTCGCGTCGATGACGGTGACGTCGCCGGAAGCCGGACAGCTCCAGTCGCTCGGCAATCCGCCGCTCGAGCTCGGGCAGTACATCAACGCCGGTACGCTGATCGCGCGTGTCGTGCAGCCGGGCCGTCTCAAGGCCGTCCTGCGCGTCCCCGAGAACCAGGCGAAGGACGTGGTGCAGGGCCTCCCCGCACTGATCGACCTGCACAACCAGACGAAGGTGAAGGGACACGTCACGCGCACCGATCCGTCGTCGGTCGCCGGCACGGTCACGGTCGAAGTCGCGATCGACGATCCCCTTCCCGCGGGCACGCGCTCCGACCTCGCGGTCGATGGCACGATCACGCTCGAGAACATCCCGAACACGAAGTTCATCGGCCGCCCGGGCTTCGGTCAGGCGGAGAGCCAGGTCGGCATGTTCCGCGTCATTCCGAACAAGGGTGAAGCGGTGCGCATCACCGTCGGCCTCGGCCGCGCGTCGGTGAACTCGATCGAAGTGAAGAGCGGTTTGTCGGTGGGCGACAGCGTCATCATCTCGGACATGTCGCAGTTCGACAATACGAATCGCGTCAGAATCAAATAACTCCTTCTTTTTCCCCAACCCCCGAGCATCGACCAATGGCCACTGAATCGACCTCGTCGTCCCCGGCCGGCTTCTCCGCAAACACGGGCAATGGCAACCAGGCGCTGATCCGGCTCTCCGGGATCAAGAAGGTCTTCTACACCGACGAGGTGGAGACGCACGCGCTCCAGGACATCCACTTCGAGATCCAGCCCGGTGAGTACGTCGCCATGGAAGGACCGTCGGGCTGCGGCAAGACGACGCTGCTCTCGATCCTCGGCCTGCTCGACACGCCGACGGCCGGTGAGTACACGCTCGCCGGCGAGCCGGTCGCGCAGCTCACGCCGAGCCAGCGCGCGCGCATTCGCAATCGTCAGATCGGCTTCATCTTCCAGGCGTTCAACCTGATCGGTGACCTCACGGTCTACGAGAACGTCGAGCTGCCGCTCACCTATCGCGGCATGTCGGCGGCCGAGCGCAAGCAGCGCGTCACCGACGCGCTCGAGCGCGTGGGGATGAGCCATCGCATGAAGCACTATCCGGCGCAGCTCTCCGGCGGTCAGCAGCAGCGCGTCGCCGTGGCGCGTGCCGTCGCCGGCGATCCGCTCATCCTCCTCGCCGACGAACCGACGGGTAACCTCGATTCGACGAATGGCGAAGCGGTGATGGAGCTCCTTCGCGAGCTGCATCGCGGCGGCGCGACGATCTGCATGGTCACGCACGACCCGCGCTATGCCGCGCACGCCGATCGCTCGATCCACCTCTTCGACGGCCGCGTCGTCGAGGAGCGTCGCCAGGAAAAGGCGACCGTTTAACGACCTTCGTCATCCCGAGGAGCGCAGCAACGAGGGATCTTCTCTCCGGGTCGAGGTTCCGACCCGGATGGAAGATCCCTCGCTTCGCTCCGGATGACACGGAGACGCAGCATGGACTCGCTGATCAACGACGTACGCCACGCGCTGCGCAGTCTCGCGAAGTCCCGGATGTTCACGGTCGTCGCGCTCCTGTCGCTCGCCCTCGGCATCGGCGCAAACGTGACGGCGTTCAGCATCGTGAGCTCGCTCGCGCTGCGTCCGCTGCCCTTCCCCGCCGCCGAGCAGCTCGTCGATCTGCACGAAACGAGCAGCACGAAGCTCTGCGCCGGCTGCGCCGTGGGCACGTCGTACCCCGGCTTCGTCGACTGGCGTGAGAACGCGCGCTCATTCAGCGCGATCGGCGCCTACATCGAGCGGCCGTTCAACGTCTCCGATGCCGCGGTCGCCGAGCGTGTCGGCGGTGCGCTGGTGTCGGCACAGACGTTTTCGCTGCTCGGCGCCCACGCGTCGCTCGGCCGAGATCTGACCGCCGATGACGATCGGATCGGCGCGACGCCCGTCGTGCTGCTCGGCGATGGCTTGTTCAACCGTCGCTACGGCGGTGACCGCCGGATCATCGGACAG
>CBHWBX010000424.1:0-4093 GCA_966111935.1 uncultured Gemmatimonadaceae bacterium | reverse complement strand
CGCGCGATCGTCACCGGCAGCCGGTTGGAGACGATGAGCAGTCGTCCACTCATCGGCGAAAGAGGCGATGTATGGGCATAAATACATAATACCACGATGCACAAAAAAAGACGGCCCGTGAGATGATCTCACGGGCCGCCTTCTGTCTCGAACCGCGGATTACCGAACCGTGCGGTTTTCCTTGTTGCCGTTGCTGATCTGGAGATCCCAGCCGCCCGGCGTCGTCGTGTGGTAGCTCTTGTACAGCGCCGTCGGATCGTGGATGTCCTTCGACGTGCCCGTGTCCATGCGCGCATTCAGGCCGCGCTTGTCCAGCTCCGCCTTCACCGCATCCGGATCGAACGGCGTGATGCCGAACGCGATGTGGCCGATCGACGCCTTGCGCACCGCCGGCATCGGACGCGCCGTGTTCATCGGGTTGCCGCCGCGGATGATGATGTTGCCGCAGTCGTCGCAGATCCACGTCTCGTTCTGGCTGCCTTCGTCACCCGTCGGCTTCCAGCCGAGCAGCGTCTGATACCACGCCGTGCTCTCCTTGTAGTTCGTCACGCCGAACGAGATGTGGTCGAGCCACACCGTCTTCCAGTTCGTGTGCGCGAACGGCTCGTTCGCGACGGCCATACCGGCCTTGTTCGCGTTCGCCTTGCGCGCCTTCGAGTACGCGCCGTTGCCGATCTCGATGTCGAAGCCGTCCGGATCGTGCACGAGGAAACCCTCGTAGCCCGAGGCGTCGCTGACCTTCACCGGGTTGAGGCCGCGCTTCTGCAACTCGGCTTCGACCTTCTTCGCGTCCCACTTGTCGATCGCGAGCGACATCACGTCCCACGACGCCTGCGGCGACTGGCGCGGACCACCGCGGCCACCGCCACGGCGGCCGGCGGTCGTGTCACCCGGCGCAGGGGTCGGAGCCGGCGGCGGCGGGGGCGGCTGATAGCCGCCGCGAATGATCACGGTCGACACACCGTCGATGTCGAGAACCGCCTCCTTGCCGTCGTCGCTGCGAACCTTCCAGTTCATCAGCGCCGAGTAGTACGCGGCTTCCTTCTTGTAGTCGACGGCGTTCATCACGAAGTGATCGACGGCGGTCGTCTTCCAGCCGGTCGACGCGAACGGCGCCTTCGCCGGCGTCGTGTCGCAGGCGGGGGTGTGTTCGGCGGGACGGCCCTTGCACTGGCCCTGGGCGCTCGCGCGCGAGAGCGGCGCGGCGATGAGCGTCGCTCCGACCGCGGCGACGACACCGGCGCGGACGAGGTTCGACGAACGAGCGTGGATGCGTGTCGTACGGTTCTCCATCAATGACGTCTCCGACCAGCGTGTGCGAATTGGTGGGGAAGGACCTTCCTTCACAAAACAACGGCTAACGAGGAAGGACCGCTGTACCACGCGGTCGGTCACCGGCCGGGCGGTGGGCCGAGCAGCTGGCTGAGAAGCGCGTCGATGTCGTCTTGCTGAACGGCAGCTGTCGCGCGATCCCGCGGCGGCGATACGACGTCCAGCAGCTCGCCGAGCGTCGTCGTGCCCTCGACCACGTGCCGGAGGCCGGAATCCCACAGCGTCGGCACGCCGATCTCCATGACGATGGTACGGCCGGCGTACCCGGTTCCCCGGCAACGGTCACAGCCCACGGCCTGACGAAGGCCGGCCGTCGGCAATTCGGAGAGCAATGACCGCTGTGCCTCCGGAAGCTCGCCGAGCGGCTGCGGGGTCGCGCATGCCTTGCACAGCCGCCGCACCAGACGCTGTGCGATGACGCCGATCGTCCGCGGACCGCCGATATCCACGAGATCGATCGCGTCGACCGACGCGACGACGAGACGCGGAACGTCGGTCGCGAGCACGGTCTCCAGCGCCGCGCGATCGCTCGGCAGGTCGACGATCACCGCGCCCGCTTCGAGCGCGAGGGTCGAGCGGACCGCGGCGGTCGTCGTGAAGAACGCCGAGTCGCGCACGTCGATCTGCCGGATTCCCTCGAGCTGGAAGACGATGGTGTCCTCGAGCGTCGCGATTCGACGCCCCCGGCGCCGCAGCTCACGCGCCAGCGCGTAGAGCGTTGTCGTCCGTCCCGACCCCGCCGGACCGACAACCCATAGCACGCCCCGCGTCGCGGCGAGCAGTTGATCGATCTTGCCAAGCTCCGGAAGCGAGCAGCCGAGGGCGTCCACGCCGAGCACGTCGCCGGCGCTGCAGAGGCGCACGACCATGCGCTCGTGCGCGACACCGAGCGGCTCGCACGAGACGCGCAGATCGACGCGTCCGGCCGTGCCGGTCCACGAGGACCGACCGCGCTGCTCGCCCGCGTCCAGCGACGACGCGATCTCCGCCATCGCCTTGAACTGTTGGAGCACGCGCGTCGCATGCACGTCCGACGTGCGAAAGCGATCGTTCAACTTTCCATCGACGCGGAAGCGCACGATCGTGCCGTCGCTCACCGCCTCGATGTGAATCTCCGACGCGCGCTCGGCGACTGCCGTCGTCAGCACGCGCTCGACGAGCACTTCGGGTGAGTTCTTCGCGTCGGCGCTCGATTCGACGGGAGCCGGCACGGAGACCGAGATGCGCGACATCGGCGTGCGCTGCGGCTGCACGGCCGTCGGGGGCGGCGCGGTCGCTGCCTTTGCCTCGAAGTTGAACGTCGCGCCGTACGTTTCCGAGCCGTAGATGATCGACTGCGCGCGCAGAATCGCCGACGGGCTCGCGGCCTGGAGCGCGACGCGCTGCTTGCTCGCGAACGCGAGGGTGCGCTCGAGCGACGCGCTTCGCGGGTTCACGGTGGCGATCGCGAGCACGCCGCGGTGTACGCCGACCGGCACGACACGATGCTCGAGCGCGACCTCGTGCGGTAGAAGACCGCGCAGTGCCGGCGACACGCGCGAGAAGTCCGCGGGGTCCGCGCCCGATGCCGTGCAGGCGATGCGCAGGATCTCGTCGTCGGCGATGCCCGCGCCAAGCAGGAGTCGCCATGCGCTCACGCGACCCGAGCTGTCATGAAGCGGCGTGCGGTGGCCGGCGCGTCGAGCGGCGTCGATCAGCCACTCGTCCGATTCATCGTGACGCATGACCGCGCGCTGGTGAAGTGGGGTGCTGCGCATATCCGGATCTCTTCAGGAGAATGCGCGGCGACACTCGGGACCGCGCGTGCGACACGGGCCTCCGGCGGCCCCCTTCGTATGATGATCGATCGTTATGTCGCGTAACGTGAGTTTTTATGAATGCGCTCGCCGATGGGAACCCACCGTACTGTCGGGATCGTTGGGCGGAGGAGAACCGCCGGCATCGTGACGACGCGTTCGTTGTAGGCCCATCGGACGACGGTGAGGGCCGGACGTTTATCGCATCTCCTCGAAGGCGCTCGCGCGGACCGCGCCGGGCTTTTCCGAGGATTCGATATGAACGACATGGATCTGCGCGTGTCGGACACCCTGTCGCATCGCTGGACGCTGCTGTTGCTGCGCGGGCTGGCGGCGATCGCTTTCGGCATTCTCACCTTCACGCATCCGGGCATCTCGCTGACCGCGCTCGTGCTGCTCTTCGGCGCGTACGCGCTCATCGACGGCGTGCTCGAGACGCTCACCGCGATCGAGGGACGCGACCAGGACTCGTGGTGGGCACTCCTCCTCTCCGGCCTCGTGGGGATCGGCGTCGGCGTGCTCACCTTCTTCGCGCCGACGGTCACGGCGCTCGGCCTCCTGTTCTACATCGCGACGTGGGCCGTCGCGCGCGGACTGCTCGAGATCGTGATGGCGATCCGCGTGCGCAAGGAAGTGCACGGCGAGTGGCGGCTCGTCCTCGCCGGCGTCGCGTCGGTGCTGTTCGGCGTGATGCTGATGGCGCGGCCCGGCGCCGGTGCGCTCACGGTGCTCTGGCTCATCGGGACCTACGCGATCGTGTTTGGCGTGCTGCTCGTCCTGCTCGCGTTCAAGGCGCGCTCGTTCGCGCGCCATCTCGCGCACGTGTAGTAGGTACATCGTACCACGAAAACGAGGCGGAGCGCTCGAGCGCTCCGCCTCGTTTCGCATCTACATATGTCACGTACGTCGTAGGCGCGATACGGCCTCAGGAACGTTTTCTCGAAATTCGATGACATTCACCCATG
>CBHWBX010000423.1:0-4099 GCA_966111935.1 uncultured Gemmatimonadaceae bacterium | reverse complement strand
GGTCCGTCGCTGCGCTCAGGATGACGAGCGCTCATTCGCTGGTGGCTGGATCCAACGCCTTCAACGAAACTCGTGGGCATGATGCGTCAGCTCGCCCACTTCCAACTCTCTGAATCGCTTGCCGACGACCGAGATCGAGGCGCCGTCGTTCTCGACGCGCCCCTGCACGATCACGAACGGCGCGCGCTTCACGACTTCCTCGTTCGGCGCGACGAGCGGCTGCGGGACGATGATGTTCATGTACCCCCACTCGTCCTCGAGCAGCAGGAAGATCGTGCCCCCCGCGGTCGCCGGCCGCTGCCGCACGGTGACGAGGCCGGCGACGGTGACGAGGCGCCCGTGCGGCGACTCGGCAAGCGTGCGGCTGTCGGTCGCACCGCCGGCGTCGAGCTTTGCGCGCACGGATTCCATCGGATGGCCGTAGATGCTCATTCCCACGGCGTGATAGTCGAGGAATACGAGCTGGTCGCGGCTGATCGGCACCGGCTCGTGGAAGGTCGTGCGTGCCGGTGCAAGCGGCAGCACGTCGCCGCAGGCGCGCAGTCCTTCCCATGCCGCATGGCGACGATCGGGCGCCCACGCCTCGAACGCGCCGGCGTTCGCGAACGCGAGCACCTCGGCGCGATTCAGCTGCGCGCGCTCGACGACGTCGGCGATCGACGAGAATGGCGCGAGCGCGTGCGCGGCTCTCAATCGATCGACGACGATCGAGCCGATACCGCGAACGAATTTCCAGCCGACGCGCATCGCGAGCCCCGCTTCCTGCCGCACCGCCGTGCACTCCCAGCTCCCATGCTTCAGGCAGGGCGGCAGCACCGTCACGCCATGCCGCTTCGCATCGTGGATGAGTGTCGAGATCGGGTAGAATCCCATCGGCTGCGCGTTCAGCAACCCGATGAAGAACTCCGTCGCGTGGTGCGCCTTGAGATACGCGGTGACATACGCGATCAGCGCGAAGCTCCACGCGTGCGATTCCGGAAAGCCGTAGTTCGCGAAGCTCACGAGATCGTCGCAGATCTTCTTCGCCACCGCCTCGTCGATGCCGCGCGCGAACATCGCCGACTGTAGATCGACGAGCGCCGCCTCGAGCCGGCCTTTCTTGCGGATGTTCCCCATCGTGCGACGCAGCAGGTCGGCCTTCGTCGCGCTGTAGCCGCCGAGCTTCATCGCGATCGCCATCGCCTGCTCCTGGAAGATCGGAATCCCCTGGGTGCGACGCAGTGGCTCTTCGAGGTCGGGGTGCGCGAACACCACGGGCTCGAGGCCGAGCCGGCGCTGGGTGTACGGATGAACGAAGCTCGCCTGAATCGGGCCAGGCCGGATGAGAGCGACCTGTACGACCAGATCATACAAATGATCAGGCTTGGTATGTAATATCGAGTTGATCTGCGCGCGGCTCTCGATCTGGAACGTGCCGATCGTCTCGCCGCGCTGGATCAGCGCGTACGTCTTCTCGTCGCGGTCGGGGAAGTCGTACATCTGCGGACGCTTCCCCGTCTGCTCCTCGATGACGTCGAAGGCGATGCGCACCATCGCCAGCGCGCCCAGGCCGAGAAAGTCGAACTTCGGCACGCCGATCATGTCGAGATCGTCCTTGTCGTACTGGACGATCGTCCGCCCCATCGTCGTCTGCTCGACGGGCAGAAAGTTTCCGAGCGGCGCCGACGAGAGCACGAACCCGCCGACGTGCGTGGAGCGCAGCCGCGCGAGCCCGTCGAAGCCGGGCAACGCCTCGAGCAGCGCGCGTCCGCGCGTGTTGTTCAGATCGACGTGGTGCCGGTCGGCGATTTCCATGATCTCGCCAAGGCACTCCGACGGCTCCGAGCCATGCACGCGCTTCGAGATCGCGAACGCCTGCTCGGCCTCGAAGCCGAGCGCGCGCATCGCGTCCTGGATCGCCGTCGGCGCGTGGAACATCTGCGTCACCGCCGTGATCGCGGCGTGCTTGCGATCGTAGTTGGCGTACATGTAGTCGAGCACTTCCTCGCGGCGGTTGTGCTCGAAGTCGACGTCGATGTCCGGCGGCTCGGCGCGGCCGTTCACGCGTGCGTCGGAGAGAAAGCGCTCGAAGAGCAGGCCGTTCGCGATCGGATCGACGGCCGTGATCCCGGTGCAGAAGGCGACGACGGAATTCGCCGCGCTGCCGCGCCCCTGGCAGAGGATGTTGATGCGCTTCGCGTAGCGCACCGCGTCGGCCATCACGAGAAAGAATCCCGCGAAGCCGAGCCGCCCGATGAGATCGAGCTCGTGGTCGATCTGTCGTTGCTGCTCCGGTGAGATCGATCCCCAGCGCACGCGCGCGCCTTCTTCCGTCCACGCACGCAGCGCGACCACGTCCTCGACATCGCTCATCCCTGCACCGAGCTTCGCCTTCCGAAAATCGGGCAGGGGAGGACGCATCCAGTCGAGCGTGAAGCCCGTGCATTCATCGGCGATGCGCACGCTCTCGCGCAGCCCCTCCTCGCGGCCTCGCCAGCGCGCCGCCATCTCGGCGGGCGAGAGCAGCTTCCATTCGCCGTTCGGATGCAGCAGGCCGCGCTGCGCCGCCGTCTCGACGTCGACGCCGTAGCGCAGCGCCGTGAGCAGGTCATGCACGAGCCGTCCGCGCTCGTCCACGTAGCGCGGATTCTGCGTCGCGACCCACGGCACGCCGCTCTGCTCGGCGAGCGCGATCAATTCCGCGGCGAGCGCCGACTCGTGGCCGCCGGTGTGATGGATGCCGACTTCGATCGAGAGCGTCCCCGGCGCGAAGAGCTCGCGCCAGCGCGCGAGGCACCGCTGCGCATCGCGGTTCCTGCCGTCGCGCAGCAGCGATGCGAGCGCTCCGGTCGCCGGCCCGGTGAGCGCGTGCAATCCGCCCGCATGCGCGGCGACGTGCTCCCATGTCACCTTCGGACGGCCGCGCCGCTTTCCCTGCGTCTTCTGCTCCCACTCGTCCCACTGTCCGACGCGCGCGAGCGTGACGAGTGCCGCGAGGTTCTGATAGCCCTCGGCGCTGCGCGCGATGAACGCCGCGGGAGATCCGTCGACGACGAGCTCCGCGCCGACGATCGGACGCAGCGGACGCTGACAGATCTCACACGGCTCGTCCGTGTGCTGCTCGAAGCGCGGGCAGGCCGGATCCTTGTACGGCGCCATCGCTTCGGTGGAGAAGCGCGCGAGGCCGCCGAGGTCCGCGGTGTCGGTGATGCCGAGATGCGAATACCCGAGCCGCCGAGCGACGCGCGCGATCTCCTCGGCGCTCACGGCGCCGTCGGAAAACGAAAAACAGGTATGTGCGCGCAGCTCGACGTACACTAGAGCGACACGTTCAACAGGTACGACGCCGAATCGCGGTGCGCGGCGAAGTGGCCGTCACCGCGAATCTCGCGCAGGTCGCCGGAGCCGAGTCCGGGCAGAATCGTCCAGCGTCCACGCGCGACGCCGTTCTCGTACGTGCCGACGTCCTGCATCACGAAGCTGCCGCTGCGTCCGTCGATGCTGCCCGTGACCGTCGCGAGCCCGACGAAGTGTGCCGTCTGATCCGCGCGGTAGACCATCAGATAACAGAGTGAAACCTCACCATCGATCGCGCCCGCGAGCTCGTGCACGACGCGCGCGTGCGTGAACTTCGGCTGTCCCTCGGCTGCGTCGTACTGCTTCTCGTCCCAGCTCACCGTCTGTAACGTCCCCTCGAGCTGCGTCATGACCCCGTCCTCGTGCGTTAGTCCCACCAACCGTGTAGAAACCAGTCCGACGTCTGCTGCTTCGCACCGCGGAACAACCAGACCATCATTCCGTCTTCGCGCACACAGCGGAAATACTCGCGCGAGTAATCGGCATTCCATTGTCCTCCCGACACGCGATCCGGTCCGGCAGCCTCGACGATGTCGTGCCATTCGTTGCCGTCGAGATAGCGGGTGGGAATCTCGTGATCACGTCTTGTCTCCGTATCCACGGTCACGATTTTCGGAGAGGGCAGCAGTTGCAGGGTGAGTGCGGCTTCTCGGGTTGCGGGTCGCGGGTTGCGGGTTGCGGGAAGGTGTGTGACGCCTGAGGCGTCACTTTGATGAACGGCGTTCGACGGGCTGCGCTCTTTCAATTGAGCGCGCGCCGCGCG
>CBHWBX010000422.1:0-4109 GCA_966111935.1 uncultured Gemmatimonadaceae bacterium | reverse complement strand
TGCGGCTGCGTCAGCCGATCTCGCGCGCCGACGTCCTGCCGTTGCTGCGAAGCCTTGCGCAGTCGAATGGTCTACAGGTCATTCAGGAGGACCGCTTCATTCGCCTACAGGCCGACGAATCGCGAGCCAATCCCGGCGGGACGCCTGCGCGCGCGGGGCAGAACGGACAGGCCGTCGCCGAGACGCGTTTGTTCGTCTACCGGCTGAAGCACGTCACCGCGACGAAGCTCGCGACGACGCTGCAATCGATCTTCGGCGCACGCGGGACGCCGGGGGCGGGCAGCTCGCTCACGACGCGCACACTGTCGGAGCAGCTGACGGGCAATCAGATCGCGCCGATCGGCGACAGCACGCGCGTGTCGGCCGCGGTTCCGGCCGTCGGAGCGACGCGCGCGAACCTGCCCGGCACGCTGCGCGGCGAAGTGCAGATCGTGCCGGACGAGACGACGAACTCGCTCGTCGTGCACGCGCAGGCCGCCGACTACGAGATCGTTCGCCAGGCGATCGAGGCGCTCGATCTGCGTCCGCTGCAGGTGTTGATCGAGGTGCTCATTGCCGAGGTGCGACAGAGCTCGGATCTCGACGTATCGGTTGGCGCGACGTCGCGGCGCGAGCCGGCCGGCGCGAGCACGGCGAACGGTCCCGCCGTGTCGAGCGGAGCGGTCGCGGATCTGATCGTTCGGCTCAGCAAGGATGTGAAGTTCGACATCGACATCGCCATTCGCGCGCTCCAGTCGCGCGGAAACGTGCGCATTCTCTCGCGGCCCGTGCTCCTTGCCCAGAACAATCGGGAGGCAAAGATCCTCGTCGGGTCGCAGCGTCCATTCGTCCAGGTGTTCCGATCGCTGCCGACCGACGCGGCGGTTCGCGATCAGGTCGTGCAGTACAAGGACGTCGGCACATCGCTGACGATTCTTCCGACGATCAACGCCGACGGCTACGTCAATCTGCAGGTCTCGCAGGAAGTGAGCACCGCGACGAACGAGGTGCAGTTCGGTGCGCCGGTGATCAGCACACGCGAGGCGTCGACGCGGCTCTTCGTGCGCGACGGCCAGACCGCCGTCCTCGGCGGGCTGGTCGACCGCGAGCAGGAGCGTTCGCGCAGCGGGTTGCCTGGGCTGAGTGCAATTCCCGTCGTCGGCGCGATCTTCGGATCGACGAGTGACACGCGCACGACGAGCGAGCTGTTCCTGTTTCTGACGCCGCACATCGTCGCGACGGATCAGGATGCGGATCGTCTGCGCGGCGAGATCGAGAATCGCTCGCCGGTGGTGACCGAGCAGCTTCCGAAGAATCCGCCGCTCCCGCCGAAGCCGCCGCGCGAATGACCTTTCCGGCGTTCCCCGTGCAGATTCCCGCAGCCTATCTCGAGCATGCCGGCGTCGTCCCGCTCGACGCCGCGGACGGGCGGTTGCGAATCGCGAGCTGGCGCGAGGACGTCGACGTTCAGGTGCTCGACGACCTTCAGCTCGCATTCGGAGCCGCGCGCGTCGACGTCGAGCATCGGCCCGAGCACGAGATCCGCGCGATGATTCAGCGCAGCTTCGCCGCCGACGCGACGGCGCAGGGAGTCATCGATGCCTTCGACGAAAGCATCGGCGAGCGATCCGACGAGCACGCGGCGATCGACGATCTGGTGACGCTCGCGAACGAAGCACCCGTCGTGAAGCTCGTCAATCTGTTGCTCGTCGAGGCGCTCGACGCGCGCGCGTCGGACGTGCATCTCGAGTCGTATCCCGGCGGGCTTCTCGTCCGCTACAGAATCGACGGGGTTCTGCAGGATGCGCCGTCGCCGCCCGCGCATCTCAACGGCGCGATCGTGAGTCGTCTCAAGATCATGGCCGAGCTGGACATCGCCGAGCGACGGATGCCGCAGGACGGCCGCATTCGACTCAAGCTTCAGAATCGCCAGGTCGACGTTCGTGTCTCGACCGTTCCGACGCTGCATGGCGAGAGCGTCGTCCTGCGCCTCCTCGACAAGGAGCGCGGGCGGATCTCGCTCAGCGAGCTGGGAATGTCCGATGAAACGCTCGGGCGTTTCAAGGAAGCGATCGCGCGGCCGCATGGGATCGTGCTCGCCACCGGGCCGACCGGCTCCGGCAAGACGACGACGCTCTACGCCGCCGTCGATCTCATTCGCACGGGACGCGAGAAGATCCTCACGGTCGAGGATCCGATCGAGTATCAGCTCGGCGTGCCGCAGGTTCCGGTCAACGAGAAAGTCGGCGTCACGTTCGCGACGGCGCTTCGAGCGTTGCTGCGACAGGACCCCGATGTCATGCTCGTCGGCGAGATTCGCGATGCCGAGACCGCGGAGATCGCGACGCAGGCGGCACTGACGGGACATCTCGTGCTGTCGACGCTGCACACCAATGACGCGCCGAGTGCGTTGACGCGATTGCTCGAGCTGGACGTCGCGGCGTATCTCGTGGCGAGCACGGTGCACGCGGTGCTCGCTCAGCGGCTGGTGCGGAGCGTCTGTCCGGCATGCCGGCAGCTCGAGGCGGTCGACGCCGCGGATCTGCGCGAGCTCGCGCGCGGTGACGACGCGACGACGCAGATCTGGCGCGGACGCGGGTGTGAGGAGTGCCGTGGAACCGGCTACCGTGGACGCGTCGGCATCTATGAGTTGCTCACGATGACCGACGAGCTGCGCCACGCACTGATGGAGCGCCGAAGCGCGGCGGAGCTCCGCCGCGTCATGATCGCCACCGGCACGCCGACGCTGCGCGACGATGGCTGGCGCCTCGTCCGCGCCGGGATCACTACGCCCGAGGAAGTGCTGCGCGTCGCCGCCGGCTGACGGCGCTGATGTTCAGCGCCGCTCGCGATCGTCGAGCGCGTTGCGCAGCGCGCGGAAGATCCGCTGCCACCAGGCACCCTTGTACCTGTTCTCGACCGGGCCACCGCCCGCGTCGGCCGTTCGGAATTCCAGCTCCACCGCGCCGAGCTTGAGTCGCGCGCCCGACAGGATCTCGCGCTCGCCCGCGACGCGGGAGCCGTCGACGAACGTTCCGTTCGCCGAGCGAAGATCGACGACGAACCAGCTCGGGCCTTTGCGCAGAAGCGTAGCGTGGCTCGTCGAGACGCTCTCGTCGCGGATGCGCACGTCGCACTGCGGGCCGCGGCCGATCGAGCAGGCCGGCCGTTCGATGGCGAACGACGCGCCGGCGTAGCGCCCGCGCACGATCTCCAGCGTCGCGGTCGGGATCGACGGCGTCTCGGCGGTGACGTCCATCGCCGCCGCGTCTCGCACGTACGAGAGATCGAGCAATGCCGTCGGCGCAGCCTCGCTGGTCGGCGGCGGCGCCGCGCTGCCGGCGATCTCGAAGCGCAGCTCCTCTTCGCCCACTTGCACGACGTCGCCGTGGCCAAGAAGGTACGTTCCCGCTACGCGGCGCCCATTCACGATCGTTCCGTTGGCACTCTCGTCGCGCAGGAGATATCCGCCCTGCACGGGCGCGATCGAGAGATGTCGCCGCGACACCTGCATCCCCGCTACGACGAGGTCACACGATTCGTCGCGTCCGACGACGATGCGATGTTCATCGAGATCGATGCCCTCTCCGCTCGCCACGTTGACGATGCGCGCGTGTCCCGGAGTCGTCGGCACCGCGGGAGTCGCCACAGCGGGCGTCTTCGGCGCGGCCCACGTGGGTCGAGCGGGTTCGTCCGCCGGCGAGATGATCGCGATCTCGCCGCCGCCGTCGGCTCTGAAGATCAGTCGACAATCCGCGAACGAGATCTCGATGCCGTCGTGCAGCGTCTTCGGCGCGATGCCGAGCGGCGTCTGGTCGAGTCGCACGACTACCGCGGCGGTGAGGCGCTGAATGGTCGGCGCGCCGTCGGCGGGGACGACGAGCGTCGCGACCGGAGGACAGCACTCGAGGCGTGCGATCGGCAGCGCGTCCGGTCCGTGGCCGCCGAGGGTGTACGTGCCCGTTCGCAAGGCGCAGCGTTCGGCGCCGTCGTGGAGGAGAGGCATACCACACGATGCCCCTTCGAATTCGGCCAAGTCGGTGACCTGGCTCACGGCATTCGGCGGGGGCGGATTTTAGTGGCGCGCCGAAAGTGGGGGTGGGGTGAGGGGCGCACGTGGATGTTAAGCG
>CBHWBX010000421.1:0-4113 GCA_966111935.1 uncultured Gemmatimonadaceae bacterium | reverse complement strand
AGGGGAGATAGAGGCTCGCGACGCCCTGGCTCACGGGGAAGGGCCAGCTCGGCCGGATCAATCGTAGGGCGATCCACGAGAGCGCGGCGGCGCTGATCCAGAGCACGCCGATCGCCGCGGCGATCGCCACGGTGAAGCCGATGCCGCGCTGCACGGTGTTCGCGCGGCTCAGCCCGAGCTCGAGCACGCTCACGGCGATCGCGAGCGACAGCGTGAGGCGGAGCGGATCCCAGCGCGCGCGACGCAGCGCTTCCGCGTCCGCCGAGCGACGCAGCGCCTGGAGGGGCGACACCCGGCGCAGCGCGACGAGCGGACGCATCGCGAAGAGCAGCGCGACCCACACACCGATGCCGAGTCCGAGCAGAATCGCCGACGGCGCGAGATGCACCTCGACGTCGACGGGGAGGAAATCCTTGAGCGCCAGCGGCATCAGGAACTGAATGCCGAGTCCGAGCACGACACCCGCACCCGCGCCGACGAGCCCCATGATCCCGGCTTGCAGCGAGTAGATGCCGAGCACCTGCCAGCTCGTCGCGCCCAGACAGCGGAAGATCGCGACCGCGTCGATCTTCCGCATCGCGAAGGCGTGCACGCCGCTCGCGACGCCGATCCCGCCGAGCAGCAGCGCGACCAGACCAATGATGGCGAGATAGTCGTGCAATTGATCGATCGCCGAGGCGAGGCGCGATTCGTTGTATCCCGCGCCCTGCATGTAGCCGTTCGCGCCGGCGGTCATGCGCTTGGTGTAGCGCGCGATGAAGAGCGACGTCGCGAGCTTCGGCGGCAGCTTGAACAGGATCTGATAATCGGCGCGGCTGCCGAAGGTGAGCAGCCCCGTCGTCGGCACGTACCGCTCGGGGATGTACACCCGCGGTCCGATCGCCGCCGAGATGCCGACGTCGCCCGGGACGTTTTGGAGCGTGCCGGTGATCAGGAACTTCGCATTGCCGAGCGACAGCGTGTCGCCGACGTGCGCGTCGAGCGAGACGAGCAGCGACGGATCGACGACGACGTTCGCGCCGCTCTGGATCTGCGGCCATGCTTCGGCCGGCGCGCTCGTGATCTTTCCGTAGAACGGGTAGCCGTTCGAGACGGCGTGCACCTGCACGAGACGCGTGCCGCCGGTGCGGGGCACGAGCGCCATCGACGCGAAGTTCGTCGAGCTCACCGACGGCACGCCGCCGCGGCCGAGCGAATCGACGAGCGAGTCGATGGTCTTCGTCGCCGGCGCGTTGCGCTGGACCATCACGTCGCCGCCGAGCAGCGCGCGCGACTGGTCGTGCACCGACTGAATGACGTTCTCGGAGAACGAATCGATCGCGACGAGCGCGGCGACGCCGAGCGAGATCGACGACATGTAGAGCAGCAGGCGCCGGCGCGCCGTGCGGCTCTCTCGCCAGGTGAGGGAGAGGAGCTGCGATGCGCGGGCCATCAGGCCGCGCGCTCGGTCGCGGTGTCGGACACGACGCGTCCGTCACTGATGCGAATGATGCGCTGGGCGCGCGCGGCGAGATTGAGGTCGTGCGTGACGAGGACGATCGTCGTCGCCGATTCGCGGTTCAGCGACTCGAGCAGCTCGACGATGCGCGCGCCGGTGTCGCTGTCGAGATTCCCCGTCGGCTCGTCGGCGAAGAGGATGCGCGGCTCGTTGGCGAATGCCCGAGCGATCGCGACGCGCTGCTGCTCGCCGCCGGAGAGCTGAGTGGGGAAGTGGTCGAGGCGATCGCCAAGTCCGACGCGGCGCAGCAGGTCGCGGGCGCGCTCGGCGGCGCCGCGATCGCCGCGCAGCTCGAGCGGGACCTGCACGTTCTCGAGCGCGGTGAGCGTCGGGATGAGCTGGAACGACTGGAAGACGAAGCCGACCTTCTCGCCGCGGAGCTTCGCGCGCTGGTCCTCGTCCATCGCCGTCATGTCGGCTTCGTCGAGGATCACCTGGCCGCGCGACGGCGCATCGAGGCCGGCGAGAAGGCCGAGGAGCGTGGTCTTGCCGCTGCCCGACGGCCCAACGATGGCGACGAACGCACCCTGCGGGATCGAGAACGAGACGTCGCGCAGGACTGCGAGCGAGTTGTCACCGCTGCGATATTCCTTGGAAAGATCTCGGGCAATGAGCATGGATAACCGGAGTCGGTCTGCGATGGTCGAACGGCGGTGGAAAGACTGGTGCTGTGCCGCTCTTGCGGTGTACGTCGCCGCGTGCTCGAAAGGTTCAGATCGGCAGCCGGGTGGTGATTCATCGGCGCCGCCGGCGAAATCTACCGTTGGGGCTGCGGCCGACACGTCGAATACGCAGCCGGCGAGCGGACCGCGGCGGATCCTGTTCGTGGGAACGAGCCTCACCGCGGGGCTCGGGCTCGAGCCGGACAGCGCGTATCCGATGCTGATTCAGCGGAAGATCGATTCGGCGGGGATGCGCTTCGAGGTGACGAACGCGGGTGTGAGCGGCGAGACGTCGTCGGGGCTGCTCGACCGGCTCGACTGGCTGCTGCGGGGGAATCCGGCGGTGCTCGTGCTCGAGACGGGGGCGAACGACGGGCTGCGCGGGATCCCCGTGGCGACGCTGCACGCGAACCTCGAGAAGTCGCTCGACCGGATCAAGGCGCAGCTGCCGAACACGCGGGTGCTGCTCGTCCAGATGGAAGCGCTTCCGAACCTCGGGCCGAAATACGCGGCGGACTTTCACGCGGCGTATCCGGCGGTGGCGAAAGAGAAGGGCGTGACGCTGCTGCCGTTCCTGCTCGCGGGCGTGGCGGGGCAGCGCGAGCTCAACCAGGGGGACGGGGTGCATCCGAACAACCGGGGTGAGCGGATCGTCGCCGACAACATGTGGCGGGCTCTGCGTCCGATACTCGATTCCCTGCGCTAGGGCCACGAAAGCCGTAGAGCTTGACTCAGACCAGTCTTTCTGGCTAAGTTCAAAGGCTGTCTGCGTTTACATCCGACAATTTTCTCGATCGAGTAGAGCGTTATGGCAATTCCGGCAACCCAGATCCGCCGTGGGATGGTGATCGTGTTCGAAGGCGAGCCGTGCCGCATCATCGAGTTCCGCCACCACACGCCGGGCAATCTGCGCGCGATGGTGCAGGCGAAGCTCAAGAACCTGCGCACGGGATCGAGCTTCGAGCATCGCTTCCGCGCCGCCGACTCGATCGATCCGGCGTCGATGGAAACGCACGATCTCGAGTTCCTGTATCAGGGTGGTGATACGTACCACTTCATGAATACCGAGAACTACGATCAGCTCGAGATGGACGACGAGATGCTCGGCGACAACGCGCAGTGGATGCAGCCGGGGATGAAGATCCAGGCCGAGTACTACGACGGCCGTCCGGTGGGCATCAAGCTGCCGAACTCGCTCGTGCTCGAGGTCGTCGACACGGCGCCGGTGATGAAGACGGCGACGAAGACGGCGTCGTCGAAGCCCGCGAAGCTCGAGAATGGCGTGACGATCAACGTGCCCGAGTTCGTCGGCACGGGTGACAAGGTCAAGGTCAATCCGACGACCGGCGAGTACCAGGAGCGCGCCAAGGAGTAAGCGAGCGGATTGGTGCGGGGAGATGCCGGCGATTTTCGCAGTTCCTCGCCCCTCACCCCTAACCCCAATCCCCTCTAGAGGTTGATCCGCGAGCCGAGATCGATTAAGATGCGATTCTGCTTGCGAGAACGCGGAAACGCGTTCTTCTCTGGTGGCTGTAGCTCAATTGGTTAGAGCACCGGACTGTGGCTCCGGGGGTTGCGGGTTCAATTCCCGTCAGTCACCCTGATTTGACGAGCTGATGTTCGACTAGGTCGGTAGCTCAATTGGTAGAGCACTGGTCTCCAAAACCAGCGGTTGGGGGTTCGAGTCCCTCTTGCCCTGCGCATCCCAGTGATGTGGTCGTCGTGCAAGGCGGCACGCGGCTCCTGTCCCGGACACCCCGGGCTGTCGCGGGCCGGTTTCCCAGGCAGAAAGTAGGAATCGTGACGGAGACGAGCGCCAAGCGCGGGTCCGGCCGGGCTGACAAGGCCCGTGGCGGCAACCCGGTGTCGCGGTTCCTCGGCGCGATCAGCCTCTTCGTTCGCCAGATCCTCGACGAGCTGCGCAAGGTCGTGCGGCCCACGGGCCCCGAGCTC
>CBHWBX010000420.1:0-4123 GCA_966111935.1 uncultured Gemmatimonadaceae bacterium | reverse complement strand
AATAAAAAAAAGAACGGCGACTCCACTTTCGGGGCCGCCGTTCCCATTTCCAGGCAGTTTCGCTCTTAGAGCAGTTCCTCTGCGGACCTCTGCGTCTCTGCGACTCTGCGTTGAAGCCGTTACCGGTCTCTATTTGACCGGCACCGGAGCCGTCAAAACGATATCGTACTTCTTCAACGCCTGACTCATCGCCTCCGCACGCGTCAGCACCGCGTTGCCTTCCGCGATCGCCTTCGGCAGCTCGACCTTCACATCACCCGCCTGCTTCGTCAGCGATGCGCTCGGCGTCTCCCAGATGCCGGCGATCTGATTGCGCAGGTTCGTCGCGCGCGCGAGGACGTTCTCCGGATCGGCCGCCGCGCCGCCGCGTCCACCGCCGCCGCCACGGCCGCCGGCCGCGGGGACAGGCAGCGGAACGCCGAACTTCTTGCGGACCGCCTCGTACTGCTTGTTGAGCGCGTCGAACTGCGCCTTCACCGCCGCGGGAACGCTCGCGTTGTCGGCGACCTTCTTCGCGACGTCGGCCATCTGCGGATGGAGCGTGTTCAGCGCCGACGCGACCTTCACCGCGCGCGCCTGGAGCGTGCCGAGATCGGCGACGACGGTGTTGTACTTCTCGTGCTCGCCGGCGGCGAACTTCACGTCCGGATCGAACACGACCTTGAGCTGCTTCGTGTCGAGCGCCTTGCCGTTGCTCGTGAGCGCCACAGTGTAGACGCCCGGCAGGACGTACGCGCCCGGACCGCCGAGTCCACCGGCCTGCGCGTTGCCACCGCCGCGTGCGGGCGCGGGGCCGTTGTCGTTGCACGGATTCTGACCGCCGATCGGCGTCGGGACCGGCTGCGGCACCCCGGGCACCGCCGGCGTCGTGCCGCGTCCACCGCCCGCGCCGGCGCCCGCACCGCCGCGACCGCCGCGACCACCGGCGGCATTGGCCGAGTCGGTGCCCGCGGTGATCGGCTCACTGCGCATGTCCCAGCAGATCGTCTGGATGCCCGCCTGATTCCGCGAGTCGGGGATGTTGATCTCGCGCACCGTGCGGCCCGCGGCGTCGCTGACGCGCAGCTTCATGCCGGGAACCGGCTTCTTCACCAAGTACTGCACGACCGCTTCGTTCGGTGGGTTCTCGCCGATGAAGTAGGCGTGGCCCCAGAACTCGTCGTTGCGATCGTCCTTGGTCTTCCACTCGAGCGCGACGCCCGGGTTGAAGAGCTTGACGTCGCCCGCGACGGCCTGCGCCGCCGCGTACTCCTGGATCGGCTCGAGATGATCGAGGATCCAGATCGCCCGGCCGTGCGTCGCGACGAGCATCGCGTTGTCGCGCGGATGGAGCGTGATCTCGTCGACGCGCACGTTCGGGAAGTTCGCCTTGAGCCGCTGCCACGACTTGCCGCGATCGAGCGAGAGCAGGATGCCCGTCTCCGTGCCGATGTACAGCACGTCGCGGTTGCGCTGATCCTCGGTGAGCGTGCGGACGTTCTCCGTCGCGCCGAGGTTGTTGACGATCGAGCGGAACGTCTGGCCGAAGTCGTTGCTCACCCAGATGTACGGCGCGTAGTCGTTGAGACGGTGGTTCTCGACCGTCACGTAGACCGTGCCGGCGTCGTACGCCGACGGTACGACCTCACTCACGAAGCCGCCCGCGGGGAAGCCGGGGATGTTCTTCGTGATGTTCGTCCACGTCTTGCCGTCGCGCGCGACCCAGACGAAGCCGTCCTCGGTGCCCGCGTACATCAGGTTCTTCTGCTTCGGCGACTCGGCGACCGAGACGATCGTCGGCCACTGCGAGATGCCGTCGTCGCGCGAGATGCGGATGTCCGAGCCCTTGAGGCCCATCGTGACGATCGTGTCGCGATTCGCGTTCGACGTGAGGTCGGGGCTGATCGCCGTCCACGAATCGCCGCGATCGTGCGAGACGAACACGCGGTTGCCGGCGACGATGAGCGTGCCCGGATCGTTCGGCGAGAGCATCACCGGCGTGTCCCAGTGCCAGCGGAACGTCTCACCCTTCGCGACCGGGGTCGTGTTCTGCGGTGTCGGACGGATCTGCTTCGATTCGCCGGTGACCTTGTTGCGGCGAATCAGATTACCGTCCTGCGACTCGCTGTAGATGATCCGCGCGTCACGCTTGTCCGGCACCGCCTCGAAGCCGTCGCCGCCCTGGATCTGGAACCACTCGTGGTTGAAGATGCCCTGCGTCTGCCGCGACTGGCTCGGTCCGCACCAGTCGTAGTTGTCCTGCATGCCGCCGCAGACATTGTAGGGCGTCGACATGTCGTAGTTGACGTGATAGAACAGGCCGACGGGCAGGTTGTTCTGGAAGACGTACGTCTTCGAGCCGTCGTACGAGAGGTAGACGCCGCCGTCGCCGCCGATCATCACGTGGTCGGAGTTGTTCGGATCGATCCAGATCGCGTGGATGTCGTCGTGCGCGACCGTGCTCGCCGACGTCTCGACCGTCTCGCCGGCGTCCGCGGTGAGCGACATCTTCACACCGCCCTGATAGACCTTGTCGGCATTGTTCGGATCGACGCGCACTTGGCTGAAGTACATCGGGCGCGGATTGTTCGTCGACACGCGACGCCAAGTCGCGCCGCCGTCGTCGGAGCGATAGAGGCCCGTCTCGCCTGCGTCGGCCTGCGGAGCGGCAGCGGCCGCGCCACCACGACCGGCACCGGCGGCGCCACGACCGCCGCGACCGCCCGGCGCGGGATTCGCCGTCGCCGCCGTCGAAGGCGGAGTCGTCGAATCAGCCGACTCGGTGGTGCCGGCGCGTCCCGCCGCACTCGGCGCTTCGATCGACGCGTAGAGGATGTCGCCGTTCTTGCGATAGGTGTCGAGGCCGATGCGGCCGAGCGATCCCTTCGGCAGCCCGTTGCCGAGACGCGTCCAGGTGTCGCCGCCGTCGACCGATTTCCAGATGCCGCTGCCCGGGCCGCCGCCGTTCATGCAGCACGCCGTGCGGCGGCGCTTATACGTCGAGGCGTAGATGACCTTCGGGTTCGTGTACGACATCGCGAGATCGTTCGCGCCCGTCTCGTCGTCGACGAAGAGCACGCGCTTCCACGTCGCGCCGCCGTCGGTCGTCTTGAAGACGCCGCGCTCGCCCCCCGACCCGAACAGCGGTCCGGTCGCGGCAACGAGGACGACGTTGTCGTTCGTCGGATCGATGAGGATGCGGTTGATGTGCTTCGAATTGCGCAGCCCCATGTTCTGGAACGTCTTGCCGCCGTCGGTCGACTTGAAGACACCGTCGCCCCACGAGGTGCTCTGGCGATTGTTCGATTCGCCCGTTCCGACCCAGACGACATCGGGATTCGATTGCGACATCGTGACGTCACCGATCGACATCAGACCGTTCTGCTCGAAGATCGGCGTGAGCAGCGCACCGTTGCTCGTCGTCTTCCAGACGCCGCCGTGCGCGGTTCCGACGTACCAGATCGCCGGATTCTTCTCGTAGACCGCGAAGTCGGCGATGCGGCCCGACATGATCGCGGGTCCGATCGAACGGAAGTGGAGCTTCTCGAATTGCTGCGCGACCGGCGCCTGGGCCGACAGGCCTCCAGCGACGGCGAGCAGGGACGCGCCGACCGTGGCGGCGCGACGGACACGAAACATCATCGTAACCTCGAGTGGGGATGGGCCGGCGCTCGATTGTAACGCGCCCGGGCAGCCGCCGCGAGGCGGTCGGGGAACCCTCGCTGGACGGGCCTGATGTTTGTCGCAACCTTGAAACCCGTATAAGCGTCTTATTTAATGAACGACCGCGCCGACGACGGCCTGGCGTCACTATCGACTTGCCCAGTGTACCCGTTGTCGACCGAAACACCCGCGGCCGCGAGCGGCGGCCCGCTCACTCCCCACCGCGTCTCCGCGCCGCTCGCTGCGGCGCTCGAGGATCGCTACGAGATCATCCGCGAGACCGGTCGCGGAGCGTCGGCGATCGTCTATCTCGCGCGCGATCTCAAGCACGAGCGACTCGTCGCGCTGAAGACGCTCAACCCCGACGTCGGGACCGTCGCGGGCGAACGCTTCCTGCGCGAGATTCAGGTCGCGGCGGGGATGCAGCATCCGCACATCCTCCCGATGTACGACTCGGGCGTCGCCGACGGCCGGCTGTACT
>CBHWBX010000419.1:0-4142 GCA_966111935.1 uncultured Gemmatimonadaceae bacterium | reverse complement strand
CAGCGACCCGACACGAAGAGGACAGAGCCACGAGGCGTGCGGAAACCGCTCGACGATGCGGCGCACCGTGCGCGCGTCGAGATGGTCGTAATGGTTGTGCGAGAGCAGGACGACGTCGATCTCCGGCAACGCATCGAAGGCGAGGCCTGGGGAGGAGACGCGACGCGGCCCGGCCCACTGAACGGGCGACGCACGCTCGCTCCACATCGGGTCGGTGAGGACGTTGAGTGGTCCGAGCTGGAGGAGCGCCGTCGCATGTCCAAGCCAGGTCACCGATCGATGGCCGCGGGCCGCACGGGGCGAGACGATCGACGGTGCGCGCCGCGGCAGGGAATCGCGCGGCGGGCTCGGGGCGACCGGCTTCTTGCGCCGCTCGCCGAGCCGCCAGCGCAGAAAGTCGCCAAAGCCGTGCAGCTTGGCGTCGGGCCATGGATTGCGAAACCCGCCGTCGGGGTCGTGGTGCGGCAGCGAAGCGATTGGTGGTGGCGTCGGCATGTTCCGAATGTATCCTTACACTGGCTCATCTTCGACGAGGGAGCACATGGGTGCCGCGGCGGCGATCATCATGCGCAAACAGCGCGACATCGTTCAGACTTTTCGTGCGTCGGGCGCCGTGACGCGCGAGCGGGCGCGCGTGCCCGACGACCTCGGCGTCGACGAGAGCCTGGTGTTCAAAGGACTCGTACGGCGGGCGGTGCTGCGCGACGCGGGCGGCGGCCGCTACTACCTGGATGAGCCGAGCTGGAACGCGCTCCGTACGTTGCGGCAGCGCATGGTGGTCGTGATAGTGTTCTTCGTGATCGCGGTAATTCTTCTTGGCATCGTGACTCTCAAATGACGAATCGACCGGACGACCTCAACGCAACGGCAACGCCGCGGCGCGAATTCCTTGGCCAGATCGCGGCTTCGGCTGTCGTGCTCGCGGGCGCGGCGTGCGCCTCACCCGCGGCAGCAGCGCAGATGGCGACGATGCCCGCCCCTTCCCGCGGCGGTGTCTCCTCGACGCGGGCGTGGGACGATTCGTGGTTCGGCCGCCTGACGGCGAAGCACAAAGCCGTGTTCGATTCGCCCGACGTCTCGGAGAATTCGACGCTCGGGTTTCTCCATGCGTCGCGCTACACGCAGGGGATGTACGACGCCCTCGGCGCCGCGCCGGGCGACGTGCAGACGGTCGTCGTCGTCCGCCACAAGTCGATCGGCTTCGCGTTCAATGACGCGATGTGGGAGAAGTACGGGATCGGCGAGATCTCGAAGGTGAAGTCGGGCGAGGCGTGGGCCACGAAGAATCCGCTCGCGCACGGACGGGCGAACAACGCGAGCAACGCGACCGCCGACAAGCCGCAGTCGAACATCGATTGGATGATCGCGCACAACAACTTCGTGCTCGGCTGCGACCTCGCGACGCAGGGACTCGCGAGCCAGATCGCCGATCGCACCAAGGGTACGATGAAGACGATCCACGAAGAGCTGAAGGCGAACGTCGTGCCCGGCGTGATCCTCCAGCCGAACGGCATCTACGCGGTGCACCGCGCGCAGGAAGCCGGGTGCACCTTCATCCACTCGGTCTGAGCTAGGAGACGCGCAGCGACCGGCCGGTGCGACGCTCGTCGCGCTGGCCGTCGCGCAACGCGATCGCGCCGTTCACGATCACGGTGTCGATGCCGACCGGATACTGGAACGGATCCTCGTAGGTCGCCTTGTCCTGCACCGTCGCCGGATCGAAGATCACGACGTCGGCGGCCAGGCGCGGCGCGAGCCGGCCGCGGTCGCGCAGATGGACGCGCGAGGCGGGAAGTGCCGTCATCTTGTTGATCGCCTGCGGCAGCGTGAGCGCTTTGCGCTCGCGCACGTAGCGCCCAAGGATGCGCGGGAAAGTGCCGAGCCCGCGCGGATGCGGATGCCCGCGATGCGCCGGTCCGTCGACGGCGAATGCACCGCCGTCGCTGCACACCATGCCCTGTGGATGCGCGAGGATGCGATCGAGGTTCTCTTCGCTCATCGCGAAGCCGACCATCCCGACGTTCGCGTGATTGCGCTGTAGCAGCGCGACGGCGAAGTCGTACGGATCGATCCCCTGTGACTGCGCGTACGTTCCGAGACGCGCGCCTTCGATCGCGCGGTCTTCGGGATTGCCGACGTTCGCGATCATCACGTTGTCCCAGCCCCCGATCAGCTCGACCTTGCCGAGCGTCTCGGTCTTGATGCGCGCCATTGTGCCTGGCGTCACGAGGCGCGACAGGAACGCGTCGGTCGCGCCGTCGCGGCTCCAGACGGGGAAGAGGTTCGTGAGCCCAGTCTGGTACGCGACGTACGGATAGCGATCGAACTGTGCGTCGCATCCCGCCTTTCGCGCCGCGGCGACGCGGGCGAACGCCGTGTCGAGCTTGCCCCAGTTGCGCGGTCCCTGGGTCTTCAGATGCGAGATCTGAAGCGGACAGCCGGCACCGCGCGCGACGGCGATCGCTTCGTCGATCGCTTCGGTGAGCTGATCGTCCTCGTTGCGCATGTGCGTCGCGTGCGGCAGGCCGCGCGACGCGAGCGGCTTGCACAGCTCGATCAGCTCGTCGCGCGGGGCGAACGCGCCGGGCGTGTACTCGAGCCCCGTCGAGACGCCGCAGGCGCCGTCGCTCAGCGCCTGGACGACGAGGGCGCGCATGCGCGCCGTCTCCGCCGCCGACGCCGGCCGGTTCTCGTTGCCGACGACGATGCCGCGCACGGTGCCGAGTCCGACCATCGACGCGACGTTCACCGATGGCTGCAGGCGATCGAGCGCCGTCCAGAAGTCGGTGAAGCGCACGAAGCGCCGCTCGTTGTCGCCGGCCGCGGCACGCTCGGCACGCGGCGACGGCGACGACCCGTCCTGTCCGACGACGATCGTCGTGATGCCCTGGCGGACGAGCGACTCGGCGCGCGGATCTTCCCAGAGCGAGCCGTCGCCGTGGGAATGGATGTCGATGAAGCCCGGCGCGACGGCGCGTCCGCGCGCGTCGATCTCCACCGTGCCCTTGTCGGTCGACGCACGGGTGAGCGACACGATGCGGCCGCCGCTGATCACGACGTCGAGCTCGCGCGATGCGGCGCCGGTTCCGTCGAACACATTGCCGTTGCGAACGATGATGTCGGCGGTCGCGCGCGAGCGGAGGATGAGCGCCGGTGCGCCGAGCATCGCCGCGGCCGCGCCGCCGGAGGTGACCAGGAATTCGCGTCGTGTCGTCATCCCACAAGAATGCGCAGCATCGGCGTCGGTTGCCAGCCGATCGCGGTTCCTCGGCGCCGCCGGAGGTCGTAGAATTGCCGCATGCTGAACGGCCAACGCATCCTGCTCGGCGCGCCGTACGACGCCAGCTCCTCGTTCCTGCGCGGCGCCGCCGGCGCGCCGCCGAAGATTCGCGCCGCCCTGCGCTCCGACTCGGCGAATGGATTCAGCGAATCGGGCATCGACGTTCTCGCCGACGGTGTGCTCGGCGACGACGGCGATCTCTCTCTGGGCGAGGGGCCGGAAGCGCGCGCGGCGATCGAGAGCGGCGTGCGCGCGATCATCGAGCGCGGTGGACGTCCGCTCGTTCTCGGCGGCGATCACTCGATCACGTATTCGGTGATGCGCGCCCTGGGGCCGATCCATCCGAATCTCACGATCGTGCAGTTCGACGCGCATCCGGATCTCTATGACAACTACGAGGGCGACCGCCATTCGCACGCCTGTCAGTTCGCGCGCATCATGGAGGAAGGGCTCGCGGGCCGACTCGTGCAGGTGGGGATCCGCACGATCACCACGCATCAGCGCGAGCAGGCGCGCAAGTTCGGCGTCGACGTGATCGACATGAAGGCGTGGGCGTCGGGACGGCGACCGACGATCGACGGCCCGACCTACATCTCACTCGATCTCGACGGACTGGATCCGGCGTTCGCCCCCGGCGTCTCGCATCCGGAGCCGGGTGGGCTCACGACGCGAGAGGTCCTGAGCGTCATCCAATCGCTCTCCGGGCCGATCGTCGGCGCGGACGTCGTGGAGCTGAATCCGACGCGCGACGTGAACGACCTCACGGCGTTCGTCGCCGCGAAGTTCGTGAAGGAGATCGCGAGCGCGATGATCGATTCGCGGACGGGACGGCCCTGAAACACTTACGGCGTCGTTCGGCCGA
>CBHWBX010000418.1:0-4153 GCA_966111935.1 uncultured Gemmatimonadaceae bacterium | reverse complement strand
GCTAAAGCGCCTCGAATCCACCAGTGGCCTCGAGGTCTTTGAGAGTACGCGCGATGAGGTACGAAGGGCCTTCGAACGCGCCGGCATCGTCTTCCTGAACTCCGATCAGGGCAAGGGAGTGCTACTCGTCGATGCAAAGAAGGAAACCTGACGTTCGACACCTCGCCGCGTTGGCTCAACCTCCCGCAGCCGGGCCTTGCGTCATCCTTCCGATAAAATCATCGTTAACAATTCCCTCCGGATTGGATACATCTCGCGATCGGGGGATGTTGTGACCAAAGACGACTTTCTTGATCAGCCGCCGTCCGGGGCAGCGCTCACGGCCTATGACCACGCACATCTGAAGCTCTACGTCCGGCTGCTCGACGCCGAGAGTGAGGGCGCGGATTGGCGTGAGGTCGTCGCGGTGCTGTTCAATCTCGATGCGGGCGCCGATCCGGAGCGCGCCTTGCACGTCTACACCAGCCATCTCGACCGCGCGAAATGGATGACGAAAAGCGGCTTCTGCGAGCTTCTTCAGTGTCGCCTTCATTAAGGTGATGCGCAAACCGCATCACGTCGCGCCCACTTCGTCCTTCCCCCGCCTCGTTCAACCGGGAATCGTATCTGCCGCATAACTCGCGTTGCACGAATTTGCGCAGAGGCAGAGAAGGATGTCCGAAGATGAAGATTGGCGGTCCGAGGCCGCCTATGACTACATCGATAAGTTGACCCCCGGCGATCTTGCTTGGGAGTTCTTGCGTCGTAACCCCGATTATCGGAACGCATACCGTGACTTGGTAGCCACCGGGCGCCTTACCGAAGCTATCGCTCAGGAATTCGCTGAACGATGGGGGTTGCGATTTCGTCGCCGACCCTCGCAACTCGGCGCTAATCCAGCCGATCTTCTGGACCCCGCAAACCGATCCCGCGACACTTCCGTTCACCGTCGGACCTAACCCGGCGAGACATCTCCGCCTCCGCGTTGAGGATCTTCACGCCCACGCCATCATCGAGCATGATCCTGGTCTGATCCGGCTCGTACTGCGCGGCGAACCCCACGACGTCGCCCTGATCGGCGTTGATGATGCCCGCCCTCTTGGCGCGTTCATCATGTTCGATGAACTGACACCCGACCGGCTGACCGCGGTTGAACGCCTCTGGCACGCTATGTTCGGCAAGCGCGTGCCGCCCGATCCACGCCTGACGCCACAAAGACGTCAGCGCGCCCGCCAGATGTTGCGCGCCATCGACGCGCGCGCGAGCGGCGCCATCTACCGCACCGTCGCGGAGCATCTCTTCCCCCAGCACAAGATCGATGCAGCATCCTGGGTCGGCGACCCGATCCGGGAGATCACCATCCGTCTTGCCCGCGACGGCATGAAGCTCGTTCGCGGCGGCTATCGGACATTGCTGCGTCGCCCACGCCGGGATCGCTGATACCCGCTCGCGTGTCGATTTTAGCATCTTACTTCGACATCGTCCGGGGCGCCGTCTTCGCGCCACCGTGCTCGCAACCCGCCGCTTATTCGCAGCGGCCACCCGCGAGACCACGGAGGTTCGATCATGGCCGAAAAAGCCGCCAATCTACCGCCACGATACCTGAGAACGCAGGAGGCAGCCCGCTTCCTCGGGCTTTCCGAGCGCACCCTCGAAAAGCATCGCACCTACGGGACCGGCCCGACCTACCGCAAACTCGGCGGCCGCGTCGTCTATTCCGTTGACGACCTTCAAGCCTGGGCTGATCGCGGTCTCGTCACCTCGACCTCCGATCCGCGCGGCGGCACCGTTCTTCCGGCCAAGCGCCAGGCCGTCTCCCCTGCGGTCGCCGAACGTTTCCCGCGCTGAGTCCGGGCATGTCGGCGCGCCATCACAGCAGCGAACGCGAGCAGCTCGATCTCTTCCGGGCGCTGCCCGGCGATCTCGCGCTGCGCGATGCG
The DNA here is from genome assembly GCA_966111935.1 of uncultured Gemmatimonadaceae bacterium. Classification (GTDB taxonomy): domain Bacteria; phylum Gemmatimonadota; class Gemmatimonadetes; order Gemmatimonadales; family Gemmatimonadaceae; genus JAQBQB01. The sequence continues at coordinate 2,234 of CBHWBX010000418.1, read as the reverse complement.
CAGGACCTGATGGCGTACCCGTTCTTCGCGCTCGGCAAGTCCAAGCGGGTGGCGCCTATCGACTTCAAAACCGGCTCCATCGTCATCCGTGTCGAAGCCGTCCCCGAGCACGGCATGGCCACCATCTGGGATGCCGACGTGCTGATCTGGGCGGCCTCCCAGATCGTCGAGGCACGAGACCACGGATTGCGCCCATCGCGTCTGATGGCGACCACGCCCTACGAGATTCTTCAGTTCATCGGCCGCGGCGTCAGCCTGCGGGACTATGAGCGGCTGAAGGCCGCGCTCGACCGACTTCAGTCGACCACCATCGCGACGTCGATCCGCCAGCCGACGGAGCGGCGGCTGCACCGCTTCTCCTGGATCAACGAGTGGAAAGAGCGCGCCGACGGCAAAGGCCGCCCGCTCGGCCTCGAGCTGATCGTGCCGGACTGGTTCTACGCCGCCGTGCTCGACGACGCGCTCGTACTGACGATCGACCGCAATTATTTCGGCCTGACGGGCGGCCTGGAGCGCTGGCTCTATCGCCTCGTGCGCAAGCACGGCGGCAAGCAGGAATTCGGCTGGAGCTTCGATTTTCCGCATCTCCACGCCAAGTCCGGCTCGCTCTCGCCGCTCAAGCATTTCGCCTACGACCTGCGGGACATCGTCCGCCGGCAGCCTCTGCCGGGCTACCGCCTGACCATCGAGCAGGGCCTCGGCGGACCGGAAATCCTCTCCTTCGTGCCGACCGACCCGGATGCCCTCGGCATCCCGCGCCGTCGTCGCCGGAGCAACTCTCGCCCTGGGGATAAGCTGTGAATCGTCTCGTGCTATCAGGGACCGGCACTATCGTGCCATCGGGGACCGGACTCTCGTGCTATCGGGGACCGGAATCATCGATTCCTCGCGGTGAATCAGTAGCTTGCGAGCCCTCTAACTTATCTAACTTAGATTCCTACGGAATCTTTCTAACGCGACCGCGTTTTTCGGCCGCTGTGGACGAGTCCCCGATCGCCGGGAGATCGTCATGATCGTCGCGCTGCTCAACCAGAAGGGCGGCGTCGGCAAGACCACGCTCGCCCTGCACCTTGCTGGCGAATGGGCTCGCCGTGGACAGCGCGTCACGCTGATCGACGCCGATCCGCAAGGGTCTGCGCTCGACTGGTCCCAGCAACGCAGCCGGGAGGGGCTGGAGCGGTTGTTCGGTGTCGTCGGCCTGGCCCGCGACACGCTCCACCGAGAAGCGCCGGAACTGGCCCGCAACGCCGACCATGTCGTGATCGACGGCCCGCCCCGTGTCGCCGGGCTGATGCGCTCGGCGCTGCTCGCCGCCGATCTCGTGCTGATCCCGGTGCAGCCATCGCCGCTCGATGGCTGGGCCTCCGCCGAAATGCTCGCGCTGCTCGGCGAGGCGCGCATCTATCGCCCGCAGCTCGCCGCACGCTTCGTGCTGAACCGCTGCGCGGCCCGCACGGTTCTGGCCCGCGAGACCGCCGAGACGCTGGCGGATCACGACCCGCCCTTGCTCTCGACGACGATCGGCCAGCGCATCGTCTTCGCCGATGTCGTTCAGACCGGCCGGCTCGCCGCCGAGCAGGACGAGAATTGCCCTGGCGCGCGCGAGATCGCCGCGCTCGCAGCGGAAGTCGCGAGGATCGGCGCATGAGCGAACGGTCCCCGAAGCGCAGTTTTGCGGCGCGTCCGGCCGATCCCGAAGACTGGATCAAGGCGCCCGAACGCCATGCCTCCCGCAGTCAGCCCGCCGAGGACTTCTCGGCCCGGCTGACGATCGACGTCACCGCCGACATGCGCGGCCGCATCAAGATCGCCGCCTTTCAGCGCGGCCAGACCGTCGCCGACATGCTGCGTGCGCTGTTCGAGCGCGAGTTTCCACCCCCGTCAGGAGAAGGACAATGACCGGCCTTGTCGCCGTGCCAAAACGCGTCGGCCGTGCTGCCGACGAGCTGCCGCCCGAAGCGTTCACCCAGGTCGAACTCGTCTGGATCGAGAAGCACACGGAGTACTGGGTCCGCTTCGGCCGCGAGCGGCGCGAGCAGATCCTCGACCGCCGCCGTCGCATCCTCTTCTTCCCTCCCGGCAGCGTCTTCGCGCTCGTGCGCTGGGCGGCCAACGAGCACGGCACTGTCCTCTCGCGGCTCGACATCCTGCGCACGGTCGAGCGCAACGCAGCGTGCCAGACCGTTCCGACGGTCGCGCCCGGCGCAGAGGTTCTGCTGCATGTCGATGGCTGG
>CBHWBX010000417.1:0-4155 GCA_966111935.1 uncultured Gemmatimonadaceae bacterium | reverse complement strand
TCATGCCTACCGACTTTCTCGCCATTCCCGACTTCACCACCGACGAGCTCTACTCGCTGTTCGAGCTCGCCGAGAGCATGCGCAACGGGAAGTACGATAAGAAGCCGCTGACCGGCCGCTCGCTCGCCATGATCTTCATGAAGTCGAGCACGCGGACCCGCGTCTCGTTCGAGGTCGGCACCTACCAGCTCGGCGGCCACGCGCTGTTTCTGTCACCGCGCGACGTGCAGCTCGGACGCGGTGAGCCGATCGCCGATACGGCGCGCGTGCTGTCGCGCTACGTCGACGGCATCATGATCCGCACCTTCGCGCACCAGGACATCGAGGAGCTCGCGAAGTACGCCGACGTGCCGGTGATCAACGGGCTCACCGATCTCCTGCACCCCTGCCAGATCCTCGCCGATCTCCTGACGGTTCGCCAGCATCTCAAGGGCGACATCAAGGACAAGAAGTTCGCGTGGATCGGTGACGGCAACAACATGGCGAACTCGTGGATCAACGCCGCGTATCGCTTCGGCTTCGATCTCGACATCGCCTGTCCCGAAGGGTACGAGCCGGCTGACCATCTCCTCGCGCGCGCGCAGCAGGTCGCGAAGGTCCGCGTCGTTCGCGATCCGATGGAAGCCGCCGAAGGCGCGGATGTCATCAATACCGACGTCTGGGCGTCGATGGGACAGGAGCAGGAACAGAAGCAGCGCGAGCGCGCGTTCGCCGGCTTTACCGTGAGCCCCGAGCTCATGGCGAAGGCGGACAAGAACGCGATCTTCCTCCACTGCTTGCCGGCGCACCGCGGCGAGGAAGTTTCCGCGGACGTGATCGACGGACCGCAGAGCCGCGTTTGGGACGAAGCGGAGAACCGCCTGCACATTCAGAAGGCGATCATGGCCGTCCTCATGGGCGGCGAGAAGCTCTGATCGCCGACCGGCCCTGATTCGCTCAGGGCCGGATGCGCCGGATCGGGACGTCGCGGAACGTCGCGATCACATCGTGGAAGCCGTCGAGCGACGTTCCGCCGACCAGCTCCACGATGCGCAGCCGCGATACCGTCGCGGCGATCCCGTCGACTTCGATGCTCAGGCGCACCGGCGTGCGCGACGGGTACTGCCTGATGTCGTTCGACGTGGCCACGCTCGCCGCCGGTCCGGATGCGTGCGCGTACGCAGGCCCCGACGGAGAGAAGCTGACGCGCGACGGACTGTACGAGATGTCGCGGTCGTCGATGATCCGCGTGTAGCCGTCGAACATCTGGCCGTGGTCGAAGAACAACGCCAGTGGCGACGGCGGCCCGTCGTTCGTGACGGCGACGTCGCAGGTGACCTGGGTGCCGCCGCGCGTCGCGCACTGCTGGAGCTCGAAGATCCAGGTCGTGCTTCCGGAGCTCGCGAACGCCCCCTGCCGGCGTGTCGCCGACCGTGGCGATGCCGCGCCATCCAACGCCGAGCTGCCGGCGCCCTCATCCTCGCCGCCGATCCCGCCGCTCGTGAGATAGAGCGGCTCGGTGAATCCATCGACACCGATGCCGGACGGAACGCGCGCCGTCACCCGTCCCGCCTCGATGATCGCGCGTCCCGCGACCTCCACCATCCGCGCGTTGATGATCACCGATCCGCCGGCGGGCACCGCGGTGCCGAAGATCAGCGCGTCGGCATTCAGCGCGCGGCCGATGTGCTCGACGGCGTCCTCGCTGACGTTGGCCGTCGCGAAGCTCAGCTCCTTGAGCACCTGCTCGACCTGTAGTCGCTCGAGGACGCGCATCCGTCCATCGGTGCGGGCCGCGACGAGCGACGTCGTCAGCGACTGGCTCACGAGTCGGCCGAGCGGCGTTTGCCTGCGAGTGAGATCGGGGAAGTCGAGCACGGCGACTCGGCCCGGGTGCTGCGCGAACCGCCCGGCGAGACGCTCGATCGCTTCGTCGAACGACGGAACGCGCGCCGATGAATCGACAGTCACGGGCAGGGGACGCGCCGGCGGCTGCTGCGCCGGACAGGCGGTTAGCGTCGCGGTGGTCAGCGCCAGACGGACCGCCTGCCGACAGATCGATCCAGGTATTCGAATGGTTCGCGCACGCATCGGCGATCTCCGGTCAACGCGGCTTGGAGAGTCGTTCGAGCTCGGCGACGACGCGCCGCACCGCCAGATGCACCGCGGCATCGCGTGCCGACGGCTGGTCGGCCGCGCGCCCGCGCTGATCGACGATCGCGCCGGCACCGATGACCTGTCCCGACCGCGCGTCGACGACGTTCCACCGCATCGTCGCACTCGCGACGCGCTCGCCGCCGTACGAGGCCGCGACGTCGCGCCATGATCCGCTGACGAAGAGACGCCACGCCGCCGCGCGATTCGATGCGCTGTCGACGTCCACGGCGACGCCAAGCTGGTTCTGGAGCTCCGCGGTCGCGCTCCGCCGCAGCGTCCAGTCGTCGGTGCTGTCCAGCGTGACGGCGAGCGTCACACCGCGCGTCTCGAGCTTCCGTGCGGCGCGCTCGCGGAAGGGTAAGCCGACCGTCAGACCCGAGCGCTCCCAATCGACGTCGATCTGCTCGCGCACTGCTCCTCCGAATCCAAAGGCCGTCGCCGGCGGGAGATCGACGATCCCCGCCGCATCCGATGGGCCGACGGTGCGGACGATGCCGCCGCGCTCCCGCCGCGTGACGAGATAGACGCCGGAGACCGGCGCGTCCTGGAACGAGACGCGCGCCGCCGCTGCGCCGGCCATCGAGACGCGCACGCCGGCATCGAGCACGTCGATGATGTGCGGGCAATCGAGGTCGGAGCTCGTGAGACCGCCCAGCCAGGGCAGGCTGTCGATCATGCTCGACACCCTCCGGCATCCGGCGACCGCGCCGGCGAGCTCGCCGCGCAGGAGTGACGCACCGGCGTCGAGCAGCGCGCCATTGATCCGGTCGAGCGCCGGGCCGGCGTCGAACGTGACGAGCGTGTACACGCGGCCGCGCGACGTCGCTTGCCGCTGCCTGAGTCCGTGAAGCGCGACGTCGGATTGCAGCCGCACGTCGTACGACGTCGTGTCGTAGATCGGTCCGCGCTTCCGGGTGTCGGCGCTCGATTGCCCCTGCACGCTGCGCGCGGAAACCCGCACGCGCGACTCGAGCAACCGCGCGACCTCACCATACGCCTGGCGCGCCGATTCGTCCGCCGAGCGCGCGACCCCGCAGCCTTGGAAGATGTGGCCGGAGAGCGAGGTCGTCGTGCACCACTGCGGTGCCTGCGCGGCCGCGGCGGCGGTTCGCAACACCAACAAGCCAAGGACGAGACGCGCGGGGTGCGGCACGGGTACTCCGATCAACGGCCGATGCTGTCCCGGACCGCGTCGCGGAGCGCGGTCTCGGCAACCGAGGCGTCGTATCGATTGAGAATTCTCAAATAGGCGCGCTTCGGCATCCGCGAGAGCACGTACGTCGCGCCGTTCGCGCGATCGAAGTAGACGTCGCCGGGGACGAGCTCCTGGAGCGCGACGCTCACGCTCAGCGACACGACCTCCGAGTTCGACGTCGTCGCCGCGCCGTCGCGTGAGCTGCCCTGGCTGCGCGAGGCGCGCTGCGCCGCCTGCCGGATCACCGAGGCGGCGAGTGCGGCACCGTCCATCGCCGCCTGGCGGCGCGCGAGGCTCGGATCGTCGACCTTTGTCGCGCCGGTGACCTCGAGATCGCCGTCGGAGGTGACCCGCGCCAGCCGCGAGGTCCATTCCGGCCGTGCCTCGATGCTGATCGGGGCCCCGAACTGCTCGATCGTGCGCTTGCCGACACAGGCGGCGAGAGTGGTCGCGACAAGGACGACGGGGACGGCTGGCCGACGCATGCTGCCTCCGAAGAGCATGAATGGAACGGATCGCTACGAAGCCTCACCTTGAGGGTCCGTCGGTGCACCGGCAATGCGACCAAAGCACTACTGCGTTGCGTCGACGCCACAGTGCGACCCGGTGCCGCGCGAGCCAGGAGCGATTAGCGTTCAGCCATCGGAACCCAACGAGGCAACCATGAGCGCATTACCCGCCGAAGGCACGATGGCGCCGGACTTCACGCTGCCCACCGACGCCGACGTACAGCTGAAGCTGTCCAGCCTGCGCGGCCAGCCGGTGGTGCTCTTCTTCTATCCAGTAGACAACGCCTAGCGTTTTCCCTCTCAAAACGTCACGGC
>CBHWBX010000416.1:0-4174 GCA_966111935.1 uncultured Gemmatimonadaceae bacterium | reverse complement strand
CGTCGCGTGGTATGATGGATTACAGATGGCGGACGCGATGACAGCGCGCCTGCGCATCGCGATCGAAGCGATGGCAGACGGCGCGATCCTCGCTGATACGAGGACCGGTGAAGTGGTGATCAACCACTCCGCCCGCCTCATGCTCGGCATTAGTGAGGACGACAAAGTCGACACGGCGTACCTCAAGGACGTCGTCGGCTTCTATCCGTTCGATCTCGCAGCTGGTGCTCCCGAGGGACTGCCGATTCGCGAAGAAGTTCGCATCGGCGAGCGCGTGCTTCACTCGGTCGTGACGCCTCTCCGCGAGGGCGGCGAATCCATCGGCGCGATCGTGATCCTGCGCGACCTCGGCGATACGGCCGACGTTGCGCGCCGTCGTGCGGAGTTCGCGCAAGTGATGTCGCACGAGCTGCGTACGCCGCTGACGTCGATCGCCGGTGCACTCGACATCGTCCTCTCCGGCTATGCGGGTCCGCTCAGTGATCGCCAGCTCCGTTACGTCGACATGGCGCGCCAAGCGGCGACGCGCATGAACCAGATGGTCGATCAGCTGCTCGACCTCGCGCGTGCGCAGGCGGGCTCGATCACGGTATCGGCGGCGCCCGTGCAGCTCGATCGCCTCGCGCGCGAAGTCATCGATCGATACCGCGCTGCGGCCGCGACGAAGCAGCTCACGATCGTCCTCGGTGCGTCGGCCGAAGACATCTCGATCCTCGGCGATCCCGAGCGCCTCGCGCAGGTGCTCGGCAACCTCGTCACGAACGCGATCCGATTTGCGCCATCGGGCGGCGTCATCGACGTCCAAGTCTTTGGCCCGCCGCTGTCGGAAGACGCGGTCGGCGTCAGCGTTCACAACTCAGGCGATCCGATTGCACCCGAAGATCACGAGCGCATCTTCGAGCCGTTCTCCGCGTCGAGCCGGCGCGTCGGCGGCACGGCACTCGGTCTGTCGATCTCGCGCACGATCGTCGAAGCCCACGGCGGCCGCATTTGGGTCGAGTCGGATCCGACCGGCACGAAGTTCGTCTTCACCCTGCCCGTCTCCGCGAAGGCCGAAAAGATCATCCAGCTGCCGCAGAGCATCGAAACCCAGCCTCGGCGGCGCGGGCTTGGCGAGAACTCCGTTGCGCTCGTCATCGACGACGACACGCGCCGCGCGCTGCTCTTAAAGGGCCTCTTGATGTCGCTCGCCGATCGCGTGCTCGTCGCGAACGACGTCGACAGCGCGCTCAACATGGCGCGCGCGGAGCACCCATCCCTCGCTGTCGTCGCGGGCGCGATGAAAGATTCGCTCGCGCTCCTCGCGATCCTCGAGCACGACCCCGACACGCATAAGACGGCCGTCATGGTCGTCGGCGATTCCGACCGCCGCGCCGACATGCTCTCTGCCGGTGCCGACGACGTCCTCGAGTTCCCGATCCAACCCGCAATGTTCCGCGACGCGTGCATGCGGCTCGTCGAGAGCGGCCGTCGCGAAGCACCGCGCGTCCTGATCGTCGACGACGACCCGTCGATTCGGTCGATTTGCCGCGAGGTGCTCGAGCTTGGTGGCTATCAGGTGCGCGACGCGGGCAATGCGAACGCCGCGCTCACCGAAGCGCGCCGGTTCCGCCCCGACATGATCTTGCTCGATGTCCTCATGCCGGGCATCGACGGCTATCGCACGGCAGAGATGATTCGCGCCGACCCCGCCATTGGCATGGCGCCGATCATGTTCCTCTCCGCGCGCGGCGATACGGCCGACAAGGTTCGCGCCTTCCGCAGCGGCGCGGAAGACTACATGGTGAAGCCGTTCGACGCGGCAGAGCTCCTCGCGCGCGTCGCGAAGGCCCTCGATCGCCAAGCGCGCGAGCTCGGCGCATCACCGACGACGCAGCTGCCGGGCGCCGATGCGATCCAGGCGGAAATCGAGCGTCGACTCACGAGCGGCGATACGTCAGCCGTCGCGTGTTACCTCGATCTCGATAACCTCAAAGCCTTCAACGACTACTACGGCTACGCGAAGGCCAACGCCGTTATTCGCCAAACCGGCGATGTGATTCGTCAGGTCGTGCAGCGGTGCGGTGCGCCCGGTGACTTCATCGGTCACATCGCCGGCGACGACTTCGTGTTCATCACGAGTGCCGAGCGGGCCGACTCGGTGTGCCGCTCGATCTGTGAGCGTTTCGACCACCTCATCAAGCTCTATTACGATCCAGGCGATCGCCAACGCGGCTACATCGAGACGAAGGATCGGTTTGGCGTGCAGCGGAAGTTCCCGATCATGAGCGTGTCGATCGCGGCGATTTCACTAACCCGCGCGAAGACCTACGCCGGTCTCGCCGAGCTGGCCGCCGTCGGCAAAGGCACCGCGAAGGCCATACCCGGATCGAGCTATGTCCGCGACGGCCAAACGATGATCGCCGAGACCGGCACCTCGTAACGATTTCTGCAACAAACCCCGGGGCAGCTCGTGTCTAACGCCCATGAGCTACCGCGACGACGTCGCCGCCCTCGCTGCCCGCAAGGCCGCGCTCGACCAGCAGCTGCGTGACCTGACGCGCGAGCGCGACGAAGCGGCACGCCTGCTAGAGCAGGTGCGGCTGCCCGTGCTGCCGAACATGCGGGTGGCGGCGCCGTGCAATGCGAGCTGGGATTCGATGACCGGCGACGATCGCGCGCGCCACTGCGGCGAGTGCAATCAGCAGGTGTTCAACCTCTCGGCGCTGACGACCGAACAAGCGGAGTCGCTCATTCGCGAGAAGAACGGCGACCTGTGTGTTCGCTACTACAAGCGCAAGGACGGCACCGTTCTGACGGCCGATTGCCGGGTGGGTGCGAAGAAGCGTGAGCGTCGGCGCGTCGTCGCGGCGTCGGCGGTTGCATTGAGCCTGTTCGGTGCGGGCGCATCGACGGCTGCTTCTCTCGAGACGAAGCATCCCGACTCACTGGCGGAGCTCGACGAGGATGACTTCGTCATGGGCAAGTTCGAATCGCGTACGGCGTGCGAACGGTATGTCGACGAGCTCCGCCAGCTCGCCGAGTGCGCGCCCGAAGAAGGTCGCGAACAGATTCGGAATGCCGCGAATCAGTTCGAGCTGTCGATCCACCAAGTTCCGCCGCAAACAGAACGCCAGCTTCAACAGGCATGCGGCGAAGCGTCCGTCGCGCTGCAGCCGACGCTCGACGCGACGTGTAAGCCGCTAGAGCAGCGCGACGAGAATCGCGGTGATGAGCGCCAGCGCGAAGAGCCCGCACAGCATTAGCCACGTTCGCGTCGGATCAGCGCGCCATAGCGGTTTTACGATCGAGGCCGTCGCCGTCGGCGGTTTCACGGGCGTGACCGGAATCGCCTGCATCGAGACGTCGGTCGGATCTTCGCGCAGCGGAACCATCGGCGCGATTTCGGTCGGCGCTTCTTCGACGGGCACCGCCTGTAGCGGCAGCTGCGGTCCGGTTGGAATGCGTGGCGGCGGCGGCAGCGGCGGTGGCGTCGCACGACGTGGGGCGGGCGGCGGCGGATCCATGGGAGGAGGCGTCTCGTCGCCCGATGGATCGATACGGACAACATCATTTCGCGTACCCCGCGCACGAACAGGAACCGTCGCCCGTTCCTCGTCGCTGGCGTTGTTGCGGCCGAGCGGAACCGTTTGTTTCAGCGAGCGCGCCGACGGCGATGACGGCCGGCGCACATCGGTGTCCTCGTCGGGTTCCGGCGTCAGCGGCGTGACGTTCGGATCTGTCGAGATTTCGTTACTCGCGCGGGCGAGACGACGCCGACGACCTTCTCGCCCCGAGAACACCTTCGTCATCACGTCCATCACGGGCGCGTGACCGAGCTGCATGCCGAGCTTCGCGGCGAGCTGCTCTAGCTCGCGTCCCATCGTGCCCGCGTCTTGGAATCGATCGTCTGGATCGACTTCGAGCGCCTGCATCACGATCGCTTCGAGCTCGGGCGGATAGTAGTAGCCCTTGATCGCTTTCGACGGCGGCGTGAACTCGCCCTTCGTGATGCGCTCGAGCGTGTTGAGGTCGCTCGCTTCGCGGAATGCACGCGCTTGCGTCGTCAGCTCGTAGAGCACGATACCGAGCGCGAAGATGTCGGCGCGATGATCGACGTGATGCCGCAGCACCTGCTCGGGCGCGAGATAGCCGATCTTGCCCTTCATCGTGCCGACCTGCGTCTTGGTCGCGC
>CBHWBX010000415.1:0-4207 GCA_966111935.1 uncultured Gemmatimonadaceae bacterium | reverse complement strand
GCACGAGCAGCGGCAGACTGCTCGCCGTCGCCGGCGCACGCATCCCGTTCCGGAAGGTCGTGGTGTCCGCGGCCGCCGTGGTCGTCGTCGCGGCGACCGTGGTGCTCTGCACCACCGAATCCGCAGCCGTCGACGTCGGCACCAGCCCCGCGGCCGAGTCGACCCAGGTCTTCATGTTGGTGATCTGCGTGCGAGCGATGCTGTCGGTCTGCACCTGCTGTTGCACGACTGCCGCGGCCTTGATCGAATCCTGCACGACGTTGCGCGGCGGAATGAACGTCGTGAACTGCGCACTGGCGATTTTCGGCATTCCCGCCATCAAGGCGAGCACGAGCAAACGGCGAATCGACACTGTGTGAGGTCCTCCTGCTAGGCAGAAGGGCATACAGTGGGCCAAAGGACACTTGAGGAGGATCGAGCATCGAGGATCGGGGATCGAGGGACCGCCTTCGCGATGCCCGCCTCCCGATCCTCGATCCTACTTACGCGGCCACGCCCCCACCACCGCCAGCCCGATCTTCCCCAGCGCCAGGTGCGCCTCGTTGTCGGGCATGTAGCGGGTGTCCTTGTTCTCCTTCGTGAGCCCGCAGGCGACGACGCGCGATTGCAGACGGAAGAGCGCGCATTCCGTCCGCACCGAATCGGTCGAGCCCGTCTTGTGCGGGACGGTCAGGCCTTCGACGTAGTGCTGCATCTGCTCGCCGTCGGCGTTGTTCGCGAGGATCGCCAGCATCGCCGAATCGGCGGCCGGGTTCACCGCCTTGCCCTGCGCCATCAGCTCGAACAGATGCGCCATCTCGTTCGGCGTCGTCACGCCGAGGCCGTACTTCACCGAGCTGTCCATCGCCACGCTCGTGGAGCGCTTGAACACCTTCGCGTGGACCTTCGTGTGCGGCAGGCCGAGCGCCTCCATCTTCGTCCAGACTTGGCGGATCGCGAGCCGGTCGAGGATCAGATTCGTCGCCGTGTTGTCGCTGAGGATGATCATCAGGCTCGCGGCGTCGTTCACCGTCAGTCCCATCCCCGGCTTCATGAACTGCAACACGCCGCTCCCCGGGACCTGGTCGATCTTCAGCACGGTGAGCGGATCGTCGAGCGACAGCTGCTTCTGCGCGGCGAGATCGTAGAGTGTGACGAGGATCGGGACCTTGATCAGGCTCGCCGTCGGAAAGGTCTCGTCGCCGCGCAGCGACAGGCGCTCGCCGGTGTCGAGGTTGAGCACGGTATAGCCGAGCACACCGCGATGCGCCTTCGCGATGTCGTCGAGCGTCCGGTGCAGCTTCGCGGTGTCGGCGCGGGTGAAGGTCTGAGCACCCAACTTCATCGCGAACGCCAGCAAAAGAGCCGTCATCCTGAGCGCAGCGAAGGACCCCTTGGCGCTGAAGCGATCGCCGCGGCGTACCGGGGTCATTCGCGCTTCGCGCTCAGGATGACTCACGTGACGGTGCTGCGCTGATTCTCGAATGGTTTCCATGCCTCGTCCCGGAGAATGGCGTCGATCATGTCGACGACGCGTGTCAGCTCGTCGTCGCTGGTGTAGAAATGCGGGGCGACCCGAATGCCGGCGTTCGGCCGATAGTCGACGATGACGTCGTTGGCGAGCAGGGCCTGCGCGACGCCGTAGGAGTGCGGCACGTCGAACGCGATCGTTCCGCCACGCCGCTCGGCGTCGCGCGGCGCCGTGACGCGGTAGCCGCGCGCGTCGGCGAGCTCGATCAGCCGCGACGTCTGACGGATGCTCTTCTCGCGAATCCGGTCGATGCCCGCGCGGCGAACGATGCGCGGCCCTTCGATCGCCGCGTAGAGCGATGGGATCGACGGCGTGCCGTTCAGCCAGCGCCACGCGCCTTCGGCGTAATGCATCTCGCTCTCGAAGGCGAACGGGCGCTCGTGCGCCTGCCATCCCGTGAACGACGGCGCGAGCGCGCGGCCCGTCTCCGGCGACGCATAGAGAAACGCGCCCCCCGGTCCGCCGCACAGCCATTTCAACACGCCGCCGCTCAGGAAGTCCACGCCGAGCGCCTTCACGTCGACCGGAATCACGCCGACCGAGTGAAATGCGTCGAGCGACACCAGCGCGCCGACCTCGCGCGCACGGCGGCAGATCGCATCGACGTCCATGATGTACGCCGACCGGAAGAGCACGTGCGAGATCGCCACGAGCCGCGTCCGATCGTCGATCGCATCGATCACGCGCTGCGCGTCGATGCCGATGCCGTCGTCGCTCGGCACGACGACGATGCGCGCGCCGAGTCGCGTCGCGAGCTCGTCGTAGACGTAGCGCACCGACGGAAAGTCGAGCTCCGTCATCACGATCGTATCGCGGCCGTTGCCGTAATCGAGCGCCGACAGCACCGACGTCTGCGCCGTCGTCACGTTCGGCAGCATCGCGATCTCGCCGGCGTTCGCGCCGATCAGCGGCGCGATCTCGTCGCCGACGCGCACGGGCATGTCCCACCAGCCCTTCGCCCACGCGCGGACGCCCAGCTCCGCCCATTGATGCGCGTATTCGGCGAGCCGGTCCGGCACGCCGCGCGGCATCGCGCCGAGCGAGTTCGAGACGAGATAGGTCGTGCGTTCGAGGATCGGAAATTCGGCGCGCAGCTCGAGCAGCGGATCGCTCATCATCCCTCTACGGCGAGCGCGCGGGCGCGGCGCGACGGCGTCGTCAGCGTGAAGACGATCGCCGACGCCACGAGGATCCCGATCAGCCACTTCCATTCGCCGAACGAAAGGCTCGTGAGCAGCCACACGACGATCAGAAACGCGAGCACCGGAATCACCGCGGCAAACGGCGCGCGGAACGGCGTCCCGCTCTGCTGAATGCCGAGCCGGCGGAGACGCAGCACCGCCAGACAGCATCCCGCGTACACGAGCAGCACAGTGCCGTTGGCGATCACGGCGAGCGTCTCGAAGCTGCCGGTGGTCGCGATCACGGCGACGATCACCGCCTGGAGCGCGATCGCGACGTGCGGGGTGTGGAAGCGCGGATGGATCGCCGCGACCGGCGACGGAAGGAAGCCGTCGCGTCCGAACGCGTAGAGCGCGCGCGGCACCGCGAGCATCATTCCGCTCACGTAGCCGAACATCGAGATCGCCATGCCGACGAGCATCATCGTCCGACCGGCGCCGCCGAGCGAGACCGCCGCGGCTTCGGCGAGCGGCGTCTTTTGCCCGGCAAGCGCGGGGCCGAGGGTCCCCTGCGCGACGATCTGAATGACGAGATAGATGACCGTAACCGCGGCCATCGCGATGAAGATCGCGCGCGGCACGGTGCGCGCCGGATCGCGGACTTCGGCGCCCGGCACGAGCGCCGATTCGACGCCCAGGAAGGCGAAGATTATCACGATCGACGCGCGGGAGAGGTGCGATGCGTCGGGCGTCGCGCCCCAACGCAGGTTGTCCCCGTGCATCGCACCGAGTCCGAAGACGATGAAGACGAGCAGCGGCAGCAGCTTCGCGAGCGTCATCACCGCGTTGAAGCGGCTCGCGCCGCGCACGCCTGTGATGTTGAGCACAGTGAACGCCGCAAGGATCGCGACGATGACGCCCGTGCGGATCGGCGCGAGCGCGGGGAGCAGCGCGGCGAGCGCGTCCCCGAAGAACGAGGATACTGCCGCCGTCGCGACCGTGATCCCCGCCCAGAGCATCACTCCGGTGAGAAACCCGATGAATGGACCGAAGGCGACTTCGACGTAGGCGTAGACGCCGCCGGTGAGCGAGACGCGGCTTCCTGCTTCAGCGAAGCAGAGGACGATGAGTCCCATCGCGACGGCGCAGATCACGAACGCGATCGGTGCAGCAGCGCCCAGCTCCTGGGCCGCGGCTGCAGGCAGGCGGAAGATGCCGCCGCCGATCGTGATGTTGACGATGCTCGCGGCGAGCCCCCACACACCCAGCGCGCGAACGAGCGATCCTTCATTTTGTTGGCGGGTCACGCGGTAACACTACGGTGACCGAAGTGTGTCCGCCACCATTGACGAATCCGCGCAAGGTCTTTGCATCTTAGTGGCGTGCTTTTTCCGCAGCTTTTCGCGACTCGTACGAGGAGAAGAAATGCAGTTTGCCCATCGTCCTTCCTTGCGTCCGGCGCTCGTGCGCCTTGCGGCGTTGTCCGTGATCACTCTTGCCGTGCCGGCCGGTCGTGCCGCCGCGCAGACGGCGACGCCGAGCGATAGCGCCGGCAACGTCGTGAACGTCGTGAGTG
>CBHWBX010000414.1:0-4209 GCA_966111935.1 uncultured Gemmatimonadaceae bacterium | reverse complement strand
GGGAACGCGCCTGCGGCGCGCGGTAGGGGAACGCGCCTGCGGCGCGCGGTAGGGGGACCGCGCCTGCGGCGCGCTCGTCACTACGAACAGCGAGACTGCCAGCGCGGCAAAGCCGCGTTCCCCGGCCGCAGGCGTAGCCCGCTCCCTTGCCGCGCGCCAAAGGCGCGCTCGATCTCATCCCGGGCGTACCCGGCTCGCGACTTCGTCGAGCCACTCCAGCTCGAGCTCGAGCCGACGGATTCCAAAGCGGGCGATCATCGTTGCGTCGGAGGCCGGCGAGGTGTCGGCGATCGTCGAAGCGAGGACCACGCGCTCTTCGTCGAGCTGCTTCTCGATGAACTTGCGACGCCGCGCGATCTGCGCGTTGAAGTCGCGCGGGCGGCCCTGCCAGGAGAGGACCATCCAGGTGAGAAACGGGTCGGGGACGTGCTCCGTCGCCCAGCGGGCGTGCGCGAGCTCGTTGGCGAGCAGGCGCCGGCCGTCGTCACCCGGCTTGTAGACGCGTCGCTCGGGGCCGAGCGTTTCGTGGTGGTCGCCGACGCCGACGACGTGGCCGGCCGCGTCGAGCTTGCGGAGCGAGTAATAGACCTGCGTCCGGGTGATGCTCGCCCATTTGTGGACCTGACGGCGCTGGAGCTCGGACCAGAGTTCGTAGCCGTGCATGGGCCGCTCGGCGAGCATCGAGAGGACGACGAGATCAGCGAGGGTCACACCGGCGGCACGTGGCACGAGGGGGCTCCGCGTTGTTCGATTCGTCGTATAATTCCGACCGACGAAGATCCTGTCTAGTCTAATTAATACTAGTGCCTTGGAGAGCTCTCATGGCCGCGCCCACGCTGAAGTCGCTCACGCCCGTGCTCATCGTCGACGCCGTGGAGCCGTGCGTCGAGTTCTGGATGCAGCGCCTCGGCTTCGAAAAGCCGCAGGACGTACCGGGGGATGATGGAAAGCTCGTGTTCGCGATCCTCCAGAAGGACGGGATCGAGATCATGTACCAGACGAGGGCGAGCGTCGCCGCGGACAGTCCGTCGCAGGAGAGTGAGCTCGTGGGGCACAGCACGGCATTGTTCTTCACCGTGCCGTCGATGGCCGATCTCGATGCGGTGGAGCAGGCGTTGAAGGGCGCGCCGATGGTGAAGGAGCGGCATCAGACGTTCTACGGCTCGACGGAGTTCTACGTGCGCGAGCCGGGTGGAAACGTCGTCGGCTTCGCGGCGTTCTGAACCTGCCCGATTAACTTTCAGGGGTGCCGTCCTTTCCGTCCTACCGTCCGCGTCGCCTCCGCCGTACCGAGGCCCTCCGTCGCCTCGTTCGTGAGACGACGCTATTGCCGTCCCAGCTCGTGCTGCCGCTGTTCGTGCGGTCGGGGAGCGGGATTCGTCAGGCCGTCGGCTCGATGCCCGGCGTCGATCAGACGTCGGTCGACGAGCTGCTCCGCGATGCGCGCGAGGCGGCGTCGCTCGGCGTCGGCGGCGTGCTGCTGTTCGGCATTCCCGACCACAAGGACGCGACCGGATCGGAGGCGTGGAACGACGATGCGCCGGTGCAGCAGGCGATCCGCGCGCTCAAGCAGGAGCTGCCGCAGCTCGTCGTGATCACCGACGTGTGTCTGTGCGAGTACACCGAGCACGGGCACTGCGGCGTGATCCGCGACGGCGACGTCGACAACGACGCGACGCTCGAGCTGCTGGCGAAGGAAGCGGTGTCGCATGCGCGTGCCGGCGCGGACATCATCGCGCCGAGCGACATGATGGACGGCCGCGTGGCGGCGCTGCGTGCGGCGCTCGATCGTGAGGGTTTCTCCGACAGGCCGATTCTCTCGTACGCCGCGAAATACGCGGGGCCGTTCTACGGTCCGTTCCGCGAAGCGGCCGAATCGACGCCGCAGTTCGGCGATCGCCGTGCCTACCAGATGGACTCGGCGAACACCGACGAAGCACTCCGTGAAGTGGCGCTGGACATCGAGGAAGGCGCGGACATGGTGATGGTGAAGCCGGCCGGTCCGTTCCTCGACATCATCCAGCGCGTGAAAGCCGAGTTCGGGTATCCGGTCGCTGCGTACCAGGTGAGCGGCGAGTACGCTATGATTCAGGCAGCCGCCGAGCGCGGCTGGATCGAGCGCGATCGGGTGATGATGGATTCGCTGCTCGGCATTCGGCGCGCGGGCGCCGATGTCATTATCACCTACTTCGCGCGCGACGCGGCGAAGCTCCTCACACAACGCTGATCATGAAGTACAGAACTTTTCCCGGGACCGACATCCGCGTGAGCGAAGTCGGCTTCGGCACGTGGACGATCTCCACCGGCTGGTGGGGCGACAAGAGCGACGCGCAAGCGATCGACATGATGCGTCGCGCGCTCGACGATCACGGCGTGACGTTCTTCGACGCGGCGGACGCGTACGGGAACGGCCGCGCGGAGCGACAGATCGCCGAGGCGTTCAAGGGGCGCCGCAGCGAGATCGTGATCGGCACGAAGGTCGGCTACGACATCTACAACGAAGAAGCGCAGAAGGCGCGGCGCGGGCAGAACGAGCTGCCGATGCGCACCGATCCGGCGTTCATTCGCATGGCCGTCGACAAGTGCCTCGAGCGTCTCGAGACCGACTACATCGACGTGCTGCAGCTGCACAACGCGAAGATGGAGCACGTGCGCGATCCCCAGCTCTGGGCGACGATGCGCGAGCTGCAGAAGGAAGGAAAGATTCGCGCGTGGGGCGCGGCGTTCGGCCCGGCGATCGGCTGGCTGTACGAGGCGGTGGAGCTCGTGGAGCGGGAGCCGGAGATCAACACGATCCAGATGATCTGGAACATCCTCGAGCAGCACCCGGGGACGCCGATGCTCGAGGCGGCGAAGGCGCACGCGCCGAACTGCTGCTTCAACGTTCGCGTGACGCACGCGTCGGGGATGCTCGAAGGGAAGTACACCGTCGATACGGTGTTCCCGGAGAACGACCATCGCCGGCACCGTCCGCGCTCGTGGCTGGTGAACGGGGTGGAGAAGGTGAAGACGCTCGACTTCCTG
This sequence comes from uncultured Gemmatimonadaceae bacterium, assembly GCA_966111935.1. Classification (GTDB taxonomy): domain Bacteria; phylum Gemmatimonadota; class Gemmatimonadetes; order Gemmatimonadales; family Gemmatimonadaceae; genus JAQBQB01. Next base: position 1,185 of record CBHWBX010000414.1, on the reverse strand, counting down.
ACGAAGGACATGACGCGCGGCCCGGCGGCGCTCAAGTGGCTGCTCGACGAGCCGCTCGTCGTGACGACGCTGCCGAACATCTATGACGACGAACAGCTCACGGAGTTCGCGGACGCGAGCGACAAGCGCGATCTTACGGACGACGAGATGCGCCGCGTCGCCGAGCTGAATCAGACGAACTTCGGCGTCGAAGAGCCGCCGATGACCTACAAGGGCACCATGGAACGCGAGCAGCGCTCCGCATGATTCATTACTGGCACGATCTGCCCCCGGGACCGAACCCGCCGGAAGAAGTGACGGCGGTGATCGAGATTCCGTTCGGCAGCCGCAACAAGTACGAGCTCGACAAGAAGACGGGCGTGATGAAGCTCGACCGCGTGCTGTATTCCGCGGTGCACTATCCGGGCGATTACGGGCTGATCCCGCGCACGCTGCACGAGGACGGCGATCCGCTCGACGTGCTCGTGCTCGTGAAGGAGCAGACCTTCCCGGGCTGCCTGATCGACGTGCGTCCGCTCGGCGTGCTGAAGATGCTCGACCGTGGCGAGCCGGACGACAAGATCCTCGCCGTCGCGATGCAGGATCCGTATTACGAGGAGTTCTTCGACATCGCCGACATCCCGCAGCATCTGCTGAAGGAAGTCGAGTACTTCTTCTCGACGTACAAGGATCTGGAAGGGAAGCGGGTGCAGATCGTCGGCTGGGGGAAGAGCGACGTCGCGATGCAGGTGATCACGGAGTCGATCGAGCGGTACAATCAGGCGTACATGCGGATCGGGCCCTGATCGGGCCGTCCTCGCTTTACATTACAAAGAGCTTGACGACGGGAAGTTGAACGGCTATCCTCCGCGAAGAGCGCTTTCGCGGAGGAAGCTGTGTCGTTGATCGAGCACGTCCTCTTTCCGCCGGCCGACTATCGGCGCACGGCGATGTCGACGATCGGCTGGTGGGAGCGGCGACGCGGGACGTTCAACGTCGTCGTCGGGCTCACGGGAACGTTCACCCTGCTCGTGGCCGAGCTGCTCGCGGTGCTCCCGCCGACCCCCGCGAAATTCTTCCTGCCGCTTCCGATCATCGTGGTGTACGGGCTCGCCGCGAACGTGTGCTACACGTTCGGGTGGATGATCGAGCTCGGCCTCAAGACGGTCCTGAAACGCCGCGCCGCCGCGCTCGGGGCCGCTCGTC
>CBHWBX010000413.1:0-4210 GCA_966111935.1 uncultured Gemmatimonadaceae bacterium | reverse complement strand
CCGACGTTCGACGAAGCGAACGAGGCGGAGCGCACGGCGGCGCCGGTGGACGGCGACCGGAAGTCGCGCCGCTGGATGATCGAAGAGGGACCGCACGGTGAGCTGCGTTACGAACCGGCGGCTGAAGCGCGGGACAATCAGTAGCAAAATTGTTGCGTCTGCCTCTTGCGCGACCATTCAAGGAATTGCATTTGTACGGCGCGCGCGGCCAGCGAGGATCGCGCGCCCTACCGGGGGCCAATGAGCCGACTCTTTCGACATCGATTCGTGTGTCGAGCGCCGCATGGACCAAGCGGCGTGAGTCTTCTGCCCTCCGAAATTGCCGGAGTTGCCGGATCATCACTGATCGGCGCGACGCCCCTCCACGGGACAGGTTCCCGTGTCGGGGCGTCGCCTTTTTACAGGGGTGACATTGTCACGACGTCGGCACTATCACCGCGTTTCGCTCCCTCGCGCTCCGCGCGGCACGCCTCGCCGCGCGAAGCACATCCCGGCCGGAAACCAGAAGCGGGCGATCAAGCGCGCCGCGATGCGCGACTGCGGACGCCGCTGCGTCTACTGCGCGTCCGAGCTCGAGTTCGATTTCGCGACGCTTGATCACGTCTATCCGCTGGCGCACGGCGGGGCTCACGTCCCCGGGAACCTCGTGCTCGCCTGCGGCCGCTGCAATCGCCTCAAGGGCGACCTGCTGCCAAACGAATTCTTCGCCCGGTATCCGTGGGCGGGACAGAACTTCATCATCCACGCCCGCGCGGTGCACCGGGCATTGAAGCGCTGCGCGAGGCGAGCGGTGAGTCTGGCGTACGCCCACGCCGCCTGATCAGGCGAGATCCAGCGGATTGAACGGAACGCGCGGAATCTTTTTTCATTTGTTGTTTCCGCATGTTCCGTTGGTTCCGCGTCTTCGTTTCTCCACTGTTCGCGACCCTCCACGTCATCCAATGACGAGGTGGCGAGCGAAACACGGAGGCGTAGGACGCCGCGCGAGACGGCTAGTAGTCGACGGGTCTCAGATAGGATTCCCCAATCGCCGTGCCGCTCACCATCGCCACCGTCGGGAGACGCCGCTTCCAGTGCGTCGTCTCGACGCGGCGGTGCACGATCGCGACTTCCTTCTCGTCGAACCCGCGCGCGATCAGCTCCTCGGCGGTGTAGCCGTTGAGCATCCAGTTCAGGAGCTCGTCCGCCTTCGCGTAGCTGATCCCGACATCGCCTTCGTCCGTCTGACCCACGACGAGATCCGCCGTCGGCGGCTTCGAGACGATCACCTCGGGCACACCGAGGTGGCGGGCGAGCGACCACACCTGCGTCTTGAACAGATCGCCGAGGGGATTGATCGGCGGCGAGTCGTCGGCGTGCCAGGTGAAGTAGCCGAACATCCGCTCCGTCTTGTTGCCGGTGCCGAGCGGGATGCCGCGATGCTTCGCGGCGAGATCGAACAGCGTGATCATGCGCATCCGCGCCATGACGTTGCCGCGGCGTCCGCCCTCGGCGTCCGGCTCGTGCGAGAGATAGCCGTCCACGGCCGCGCTGATGTCGATCGTACGCGACTGGATACCGAGCGCGTCGATCACGAGCTGCGCGTGATCGAGACTCTCCCTGCTCGACGTTCGATACGGCATCCGCACGCCGAGCACGTTCTTCGGACCGAGCGCCTTCGCCGCGAGGTACGCCGTCACGGCGGAATCGACGCCCCCCGACACGCCGACGACGGCGCAGCTGAAGTGGCGCCGCTCCATCTCGTCGCGGATGAACTGGACCAGCCACTCTTCGGCGAGCGCCGCGTCGATCTCGAGCGGCGCCGGCGGCTGCTCATGCGTCATGCTCGCGCGCACCACCGGGATCGGTCCGTTCGACGTCGACTCGGTGCGCGGCGCGATGGGCTTCACGCGCGGCACCGCCGCGTCGAAGCGCGTCTCCGTCGGGACGTCGCCCATCACGTCGGACAGGCTGTCCATGAGATGCGGAATCATCGTCTCGAGATCGGCGACGAGCGGCATGTCGGCGCGCGCGCGCGTCACGTCGGCGAGATCGACGGTCACGGAGAGAATGGCGTCCTGCCAGAGCGGGGCGCGGGCGCGCACGTCGCCCTTCGGGCCGGCGACGAACGAGCCGCCGGGGAACATCTTTCCCCCTTCGCTGCCGACGAGATTCGTAAGTGTGACGTAGACGCCGTGCTCGTCGGCGATATCACGCACCAGGCGATCCCAGCGGCTCACGCTCGCCGGACCGGGCACGCCGTCCTGCTTCGGGCCGAGCCCGCGCGACGGCGGCGCCGAGCAGATGAAGATGATCTGCGCCTCGTCCACGGCCGCGATCGTCGCGCTCATGCTGTGCCAGGCGTCCTCGCAGACGAGCATCGCCGCGCGTCCCCACGGCGTGTCGAAGGCGCGCACTTCACGGCCGCGCTCGACGAAACGCTCCTCGTCGAACAGGCCATAGGTGGGAAGGAAGACCTTGCGATGGACGTGGCGGATCTGCGGCTCGCCGTCGCCGAGTGTGACGTACATCGCACTGTTGTACAGCTTGTTGTTCCAGACTTCGTAGAATCCAAGGGTGACGTCGAGCGGTCGAGCCCGGGTCCCTGAAGCGCGGTAGATCTCGTCGAGGTCCGCGGCGAGCGTGCCGGCGGTGACGGCGACGTCACGGACGCCGCCCTCGAGGAAGTAGCCGGTGAGCGAGGATTCGGAGAGGCAGAGCACCGTGGGCCGCGGCTCGAGCTCGTCGACCTGCGCGAACACGGGCTTGAGACGCTCGAGATTCCCCCGGTAATCGCCTTTCCGGGGCTTGAGCTGGACCAGGGCCAGATGGACGAGCTGAGACATACTTAAGGGTAGGGCAACCGTCAGAGGCCGGGTAGGTTCCCCGGGGACGGTTTGGTCGTCAGGAAAACGCCGGGCGTGCTGGCGGGTATGACAGAGCAGAACAGCAGCAGAGGATCTTCGTGCGTCGTTTCGTTGGTGTAATCGTTCTTTCGGCGGCGGCTTCGGCCGCCGCGGCCCAAACTCCCGCGCCCGCTTCGACGGGCGAGCCGTGGCAGATCGTCCAGCTGCCGCAGTCGTCGCGCGTGCTCGCGCGCGACGGCTCGCTGATCGGCGACATCGGCCGCGAGATTCGCAACAGCGTCTCGATCAAGTCGCTGCCGTGGTATGTCCCGCGGGCGTTCATCGCCGTCGAGGACCAGCGCTTTTACGAGCACGACGGCGTCGACGTGAAGGCCGTCGGCGCAGCCGTGGTCAAGAAGATCCTCGGGCAGAACCGCGGCGGCGCGAGCACCATCACGCAGCAGCTCGTCGGCTACATGCACCCCGACATCATCGATCGCCGGGAGGTGAGCGGCACCGCGGGCATCTCGCGCAAGCTGCACGAGCAGGCGGCGGCGCGCGAGATGGAGAAGCACTACACGAAGGAGCAGATCCTCGAGGCGTATCTCAATCAGATCAACCTCGGGCGCGGCTGGTACGGCGTCGAAGCGGCGTCGTGGCACTACTTCGGCCATGCCGCGGCGCGCCTCACGCTCGCCGAAGCGGCGACGCTCGCGGCGTTGCCGAGGTCGCAGCCGTACTACGACCCGATCGCTCATCCGGATCGCTCGAAGGAACGCCGCAACGTGATCCTTCAGTTGATGGCGGACCAGAAGATGATCACGCAGGCGCTCGCCGATAAGACGAAGCTCGAGCCGGTGACCGTGGCGCCGAACGGCGGCACCGCCGCGCCGTCCGGCTATTTCGTCGACGCGGTGCGCCAGCAGGCCGAACGCGCCGGCATTCCGGTGATGAACGGCGGCTATCGCATCTACACGACGCTCGATCCGGTGCTCCAGCGCAGCGCCGTGAACGCGATCATCGACGGCACGACGAAGATCGAGGCGACGGAAGGCTATCGTCACCTCACGCAGGCCGCGGCGAAGGGCGGGCAGAGCGACTACCTCCAGGCGATGGCGGTCGCGATCGATCCGTTCACGGGCGACGTTCGCGCGCTCGTCGGCGGTCGCAACTACGCGCGCGCGCCGTTCAATCGCGCGGTGACGTCGATCCGCCAGCCCGGCTCGTCGATCAAGCCGGTCGTCTACGCCGCGGCGATCGCCGACAGCGTTCCGGCGAACGCGATCATTCCCGATACCGCGCTCACGATCCCGCTCATCACGGGCGACGAGTACAAGCCGGAAGAGAACGACGGGAAGTTCTGGGGATTCCGCGCATTCTCCGGC
>CBHWBX010000412.1:0-4223 GCA_966111935.1 uncultured Gemmatimonadaceae bacterium | reverse complement strand
CGCCACATCTACGTCCACGTCCCGTTCTGCGGGCGTCGATGCTCGTACTGCGATTTCTCGATCGCCGTGCGCCGCGTCGTGCCCGTGGACGAGTACGTGGACGCCCTGCGGCGGGAGATCGCACTGCGCTTCCCGGAGCGCGAGCGCTGGGAAGCCGAGACTCTCTACTTCGGCGGCGGGACACCCTCCCGCCTCGGCGGCGAGGGGATCGCGCGCGCGATCGAGGCCGTGCGCGACCGTGTCGACCTCGAGCCCGGTGCCGAGGTGACGATCGAGGCGAATCCCGAGGATATCACGCCCGGGAACGTCCGCGCCTGGCGCGACGCCGGCGTGAATCGTCTTTCGATCGGTTCGCAGACCTTCGACGACCGCGTGCTCGAGTGGATGCATCGCACGCACGGCGCCGCGGCGATCGAGCGGTCGGTGTACGTCGCGCGCGACGCCGGGATCGAGAACCTCTCGCTCGACCTCATCTTCGCACTTCCCGAAAACCTCGAGCGGTCCTGGGAACGCGACGTCGAGCGTGCGCTCGCACTCGATCCGTCGCATCTCTCGCTCTATGGTCTCACTATCGAGGCGCACACGCCACTCGGACGCTGGCACGGCCGTGGTGACGTCGTCGAAAGTCCGGAAGAGAAGTACGAGCGCGAGTTTCTGCATGCGCATCGCGCGCTCACGGGCGCCGGTTTCGACCACTACGAGGTTTCGAACTTCGGAAAGCCCGGTCTTCACTCCCGACACAACTCGTCGTACTGGCGGACCGTGCCGTATGCCGGGCTCGGACCGTCGGCGCACGAGTTCGATGGCTCCGTGCGGCGCTGGAATGCATCGGCCTACGCCGAGTGGGTGGCCCGCCTCGCGCGCGGCGAGGATCCGTTGCACGACCAGGAGACCCTCGACGCCGAGAACCGCGTCGCCGAGGCGGTTTATCTCGGATTGCGCACCACGGCCGGCCTTACGCTGGTCGACCACGAGATTCCTCAGTTGCAGTCGTGGATCGATGCCGGCTGGGCCGTCCTGACCACCGGCAATCGGCTCGTCCTCACCCCGCTTGGCTGGCTGCGGCTCGACGCCCTCGCGGCCGCCTTGACACACCTCCGAAGTCGTTACTAGCTTTGAAGTTATGGCACCCGAGGAGCTCAGCAGACGCGAGCGCCGCGTACTCGAAGCGGTGATTCGCAGCTACGTCGAAACTGCCGAGCCTGCCGGGTCGCGTACCCTCTCCCGGCGGTTCGGGCTCGGCGTGTCTCCGGCTACGATCCGGAACACCATGAGCGACCTGGAAGAGAAGGGCTTTCTCTTCCATCCGCACACCTCGGCCGGCCGCGTCCCGACGAACAAGGCGTATCGCGTCTACGTCGATTCGCTGCTTGGCCTACCGCCCGTGGCGGCGTTCGACAGCGAGCGCCTCGCCGAAGAGATCGCCGTCGGCAACGCGTCGTCGCCGATCGAGACGATTCTTCGCCGCGCCGCGCAGACGCTCGGCGTGTTGACGCAGGAGCTGGGCGTCGCGATCGGACCGCGTTTCGATCGCTCGGTGCTCCGTCGTCTCGAGCTCGTGCGGGTGAGCAGTGAGCGTTTGCTCATGGTGCTCACCCTCGAGGGCGGCGTCGTGCGCACGGTGTTCGTCGAAGTCGCCGGCGAGATCGCCGATACGGCGCTCGCCGCGGTGACCGCGGTGCTCAACGAGCGGCTCGCCGGACTCACCCTCGGCGAGATCCGCATGTCCCTCGGCTCGCGTCTCCGCGATGCCGGCACCGACCCGAGCTCGGCCGAGCTCCTCAACATCTTCGTGCAGGAAGGCGAGCAGCTCTTCGACGCCGCGCTGCCGATCGATGGCCAACAGGTTGTGCTCGGTGCGGCATCGGTGCTCGCCGAGCAGCCCGAGTTTTCGGCGGCCGATCAGATGCGCCGCCTCCTCGCCTTGACGGAGACGCCGCAGGCGCTCGGCGAGGCGATCCGCAAACGCGCGCAGGCGCCCGGCATTTCGATTACGATTGGTGCGGAGCACGACGATCCTCGGCTCGAGGATTTCACCGTCGTCACCGCCGAATATCATGTCGGGCAGCTCGCCGGTGTGATCGGTGTGATCGGGCCGACGCGCATGCCCTATGAGAAAGTCATCTCGCTGGTGAGCCATACCTCGCGCCTCCTCAGCGATCTGCTGGACTGACCGTCCGAACATGGCCGACTATTACGCAATTCTCGAGGTCGAACGCACGGCCTCGGACGACGATATCAAAAAGTCGTATCGCAAGCTTGCGATGAAGTACCATCCCGACCGCAACGGCGGCTCGAAGGAAGCCGAAGAGCGGTTCAAGGAGATCACCGAAGCTTACGACGTGCTGCGGGACGCGCAGAAGCGCGCCGCGTACGATCGTTACGGCGAGGCCGGACTGCGCGGTGGCGCCGGCGGCTTCCATCACGTCGATCTCTCCGAAGCGCTCGGCATCTTCATGCGCGACTTCGGCGGTTTCGGCGGACTGGGCGATCTGTTCGGCCAGGCCGCGCAGGGCGGCGGCGGTGGTCCGCGCGCGGGACAGGACGTGAAGGTGTCGGTCCCGCTCACGCTCGCCGAAGTCGCGACCGGCGTTGAGAAGAAGATCAACATCAAGCTCCTCGATCCGTGCGACAAGTGCGACGGCTCGGGCGCCGAGCCGGGCTCGAAGGCCGAGACGTGCAAGACGTGCGGCGGCGCCGGCGAAGTGCGTCGCGCGCAGCGCTCGTTCTTCGGTCAGTTCGTGACCGTCGCCCCCTGTCCGACCTGCCGCGGTGAAGGACGCATCGTCGCGAATCCGTGCAAGAAGTGCCGCGGCGAGGGACGCATGCGCGGCGATCACGAGATCACCGTGCAGATTCCAGCCGGCGTCGCGACGGGCCAGTACATGACGTTGCGCGGCGTCGGCAACGCCGGCACGCGCGGCGGTCCGCGCGGCGACATCCACGTGCTGTTCGAGGTCGCTGACGATCCGCGCTTCGAGCGCGACGGCGAGGACCTGTACACCGAGATGCTCGTCACCTATCCGCAGCTCGTGCTCGGCTCGGAGCTGAGCGTGCCCGCGGTGACGGGACACATCGCGGTGACGGTGCCGGCCGGCACGCAGAGCGGTCAGGTCTTTCACATTCGCGGACGCGGGCTGCCGCGCGTGAATGGCGGCGGCACGGGTGATTTCCACGTGCGCGTCCAGCTCTGGACGCCGGATCGCATCACCGACGAAGAGCGCAAGATCGTCGAGCGCCTCGGCGAGCTCCAGCCGGGCGTGCCGACCGACGGCCGAGGGAAGGGGTTCTGGGCGAAGATGAAGGAAGCGCTCGGCGCGTGACGAACAATTCCGGTTGGGTCACCGTGAAGGTGCATCCGGGCGCGAACCCGGATGCGGTGATGGCGGCGCTGTTCGACGCGGGCGCGCAGGGCGTGCAGGAGATCGCCGGCGCGTTCGTCACGCACGTGCCGAGCGCGGACGTCGCGAACGACTTGCTGTGCGCGGCCCTCGCCGCGAGCCCCGATGCGCGCGTCGAGACCGAGCCGCTCCCCGACGTCGATTGGACGGAGAAGTGGAAGCACGGCATTCGCGTGCAGTCGCTCGGATCGCTGAACGTCGCGCCGCCATGGCTGGCGAACGATCTCGATCCGGCGACGACGATCGTCATCGAGCCGGGCATGGCGTTCGGCACCGGCGAGCACGCGACGACGCGCGGCGTCGTGCGGCTCATGCAGCGCGTGCTCAAGCCCGGCGCGCGCGTCGCCGACCTCGGCGCCGGCAGCGCGGTCCTCGCGATCGCCGCGGCGAAGCTCGGTGCGGGACAGGTCGCGGCGATCGAGATCGATCCCGACGCGATCGGCAATGCCGAGGAGAACGTCGAGCGCAACGGCGTCGCCGATCGCGTGCGCGTGATCGAAGGCGATGCGTCGCTGCTGCTGCCGCTCGTCGCACCCGTCGACGTGATCCTCGCGAACATCATCTCGTCGGTGCTGATCGATCTGCTGCCGACGCTCGCGCTCGCGCTGGGGGACGACGGGCACGCGATCCTCAGCGGCATGCTCTTCACCGAGCGCGAGATGATGGTGCGCGCGTTCGAGGATGCCGGCTGGAAGATCATCGCCGAGGACCAGGAGGACGCCTGGTGGAGCGCGACGATCGTCCGACGGTAGCGACCTTTTTTGTCGAGACCACGCTCGCGGCGGGTGCCGTGGTGGTGCTCTCGGAGAGCGCGTCACACCA